>CAXTBP010000023.1:0-43456 GCA_964241985.1 uncultured Armatimonadaceae bacterium
ATTCTCTGAAAACAGTAACTCGCACACTGTTATGCTCCCCAAACAACCAGCGAGAAAGGTGGGTTAGCAATCACGCACTAGAAAACATCCACCGCATCACGTGTAAAGTACGCGGGATGGCGAAGCGTATCCCCTCGCGTGATCTTAAAGTCTTCTATCCCGTGAAGAAAAAGGTTGATACGTGCGATAGCAGACGTTGTAAGGTTTTTTTCCTGACCGAACAGTTTACCAGATAGAAGTTTTGTGTCACGTCCCGTTTCACGAAAATGATTCACTGCACCCAATAACATTCCACCTGTGCCACACGCGGGGTCATATACCCTGTCTCCCTCGCACGGATCAAGAATGCCCACCATAAGACGAACGACGGACCGAGGGGTGTAAAACTCCCCCGCTTTTTTATTGGTTAAATCAGCAAATTTTTTAATCAGATACTCATATGCTTCGCCGAGGGTGTCCGATTCGACATTTTCGTTTGTCAGAGGTAACCGATGAAAATGGTCGAGTAAGTCTCTGAGCGTCTCATCAGACAAACGCTCTTTGTTTGTCCAACCTGCATCCCCAAATATGCCAAGCAGTTCGGGATTTTCGCGCTCTATAGCACGCAATGCGTTTTGCAATGCTGAACCGATATTGACGCTAACCCCCCTAACGTCGTTCCAATGCGCCTGATCTGGCACTTGAAAACGATGCTGCTCAGGAAACGCAGCATACTCTACATCACCCCCTGTTTCTTGTAAGACTGCTTTTGTCTCTTCATCATAAACGTCTGACAGACGCTTGAAAAACAGCAAGGGAAACAAGTACGTTTTGAAATCCGCAGCGTCAACAGGGCCACGAAGGATATTAGCGGCCTCCCACAAATGCGCTTCTAATTCGGCAAGAATAACCATTATTGCTTTGATTATAACAAAACGACGCACTCTTTACGAGGTCAATAACAAAGGCGTCAGGGTATGAGAAGATTCAGCCGCTTCTTGGCGATTCCTTGCTCGGCCCAGAATTTTGAAGAAAACTGATCAGCGACTGATTCGTCAAATTTTGTTCAACCTTTACCAATCTACCGTCGGCGAGAGTACGAGCTTCCTGCGATAGGGGAGGTCCTTCGGACACGATAACAACCTCGAACTTGTCTTGGTAGGATGGCACAAGGCACGCAACCGTCACATATCGTAGGCGTTTAGCTTGACACCGTTGCGCCTGCTTTACTGCTCGCTCCAATGCCAATTGAGAGTGGGGCGGAATAGTCCAAATTACGCCCCACGCTTCCTCAGTACCTTGTTGCATCTGAATAATGTCCGTATCTAAACCATGGCGGTACGCAGTCAGAATCTGCGCCCATTCGTCTTGGTTCATTTCTTGTTTCTCCAAAGTGCCATCATTAAGGGAACGGTGGTTCCATTGCTCGGCACAGGTTTGTTTATTTTCGGTGTTACTGCGGTGACGTAATGCAGTGTCAGTCGGTCACTATGCACTCGGCATTAAATTCCATAACAGGCGGGACAGGCGTCATATCCCCTGGCTCCGTTCCCGATTGCGGTGTGTACCCAGGCATTACCTCGAACGGATTGTAGGCATATTTTCGTCCGTCGTAGGCACGTCGCAACCCTGAAGCAAAGTCGTCTGGGGCGGGAAAACTGGCGACGCCCCCGATGATTTCGTCCACGCGGGCAGGGCGCATTCCAATAAGCCGCTGGCCCGAACGGCCCGTATGCACTTTTTCAATGACGGCGGTGTGGTACATTCCGAAGGCCGACAGAAAAACCGCAAAGCCAACGGGTATAGGTGGCAAAAGACCCGACGCATCCCGCTCGGCCCTGATCCGTCCCTTTGGGTAAGGCCGCGCCGATGGCAGGATGGCAACCCATCGCAGGGCGGCGCGGATAATGTCGCGCTTGGCTTCCTGCGTTACATCCGCCAGCCGCGCCAGATCCTTTTTCAGCGTGTCCGTGTCCGTTTCCCGCAGACGCGCTTCCACCGCTATGAGTTCGCGCCGTAGCCGTTCGAGCCGTCCTTTAATGTCCATCACCATACCTTGCAGAACATCGGCGTCTACCTTGCCGAAGTAAGGCCGCAAGCCTTCGCTCAGCATTTGTTCCGCCGCGCCAACCTCGCGGGTCAAGCGGGCGTGTTCACCCCTTAATGGGTTTGCGTCGTCGGAAACGCTGCGCGCGTGCAGTTCTCCCACCAGAAGCGGGGCGAGGTGCGCGTCGATGTAGCCGTCTATTACGTGTTCGGGAAAACTGGGCAGGGAGTGGGTACACCAGCACCATTGCTCGGAGTGGACGCTGCACCAGTAGGGACACGTATACGATTCTTCGTCGTTCTTTCGTACAACCCGAACCCCTCCCAAACGCAGCCCCTGACCGCACAGCCCGCATTTGAGCAGCCCCGTGAGTGCCCGTTTGACTTGCCCCGCGTTGCCCGTGCGCTTCTGCGAATTTATCTTCTGCTGCACAATCTCGAAGAGAGCAGGATCAACAACGGTCTTGCCATCTTCGGTCAGGTAGTGGGCGCAGGGCCACAGGTCAACGCGCTCATCGGCAGTGCCGCGCTTCTCAACCCGCTGCTGGAGGCCAATATAGCGTTTATCGGTCAGTACGCGCTTGATCTGCCATTCGTAGATCAAATGGCGCGTGTGTTCCGTGCGCTTTTTGCCCCGCTTCTCAAACAGATCATGCGCCCACTCGTATCCCTCCGCCATAAGATATTTCGAGATTTGGTCAAAGGACATCGGCCCGTGCATGGTTCCGTCACGCTCTTCCCCATGGAGGAACAGGGCAAAAATCCGCCGCACCATTTCCTGTTCGGCGGGAACATGGATTACCTTGCCACTGTAGCGCCCCCCGCTTCGGAAACCCAGCTTGTTGGAGTCCGTCACGACTTTCCCCATGCTGCCGCTCCGCTTGATCCCAATCGGCGCGCGCACGGCGATTAGCTCGCGGTAGGTCGCCGCCGCGATAGCGAGGTTGCGGACTTGGTTACGGCCTTCAGGCGTGTAAACATCCACTAAGCCATTGCCATCGTAAAGACGCACGTTGTGCTTTAAGCACAGCTTGACGAAGCTGTCACAAATCTCAACGTCCCGCCACAACCTGTCCTGTGAAAGCACGATGACGGTTTTGACTTTGCCCGACAAGATACCATCGACAATGCGCGTAAGGGCGGGGCGATACCGCTCCTGCGTGTAAGTATCATCGGGCCGTCCTGTCCCACCGCCCCCCTGCCAAAACTCGTCGCCGCCATGTCCAGGTTCCTCAGCCCAGATGGCGTCGTCGGAAAAAGGGATGCCGTAATGCGCGGCGATACCTTTAATCTCCGCGCTCTGGTCGGCGATACTTTTGCTCGCTTTTTCGTTGTTGATCGACCGTCGGGGATAGCCGACAGCTTCGCCCGCGCGATGCGGCTCGCTAAGGAAAGACGGGTAGACCTGCCGTCCGAAGTTGCCAAACGGACTGCCCATCTCGTGCCCTGAACTTGCTGAACCGTTACCGATTCCTACAGCCCCAAAAGGGGTTCCAATGCTTCCGTACATGATGCTCCTCGTTACCCGCCTAAAGAGTACCGCGTATATCACAGGTTGTCAAATGCTTTCAACAACGCAATCTGCTACCAGCAATATACGTTGTTGGAACAAAAATGACCGCAGTTTGCGGCTGTGATTTGCGGCTGTGAGCGGAGTAACGTGTGCTGCGAAACAGCACTCAAGTGCTTGCTTCGCACTGGCATAGAGCGCGTCCTTGTCGTTTACGATTTAATTACGGAGATAAAACTGTTTGGAATCGAAATGAATTTCAACCGAGACTTGTTTGCGTTTCACACTCTGCCTTTTGCCGCCTATGCCGAACCCGTCGGCTACACCAAATTAACGGCTTTAGCCGCACCACAACAGGCACATTACGAACAATACATTCCCTTGACGTGTGCGGCAGCAAGGGGGCTATTTGCGGCAATTACACAGCATGATGAATGGGGCCAGCAGTACGTAGTTCGTCTCCCAGATGGCAGCGAGGGAGGGGGGTGGCGCACAGAGACTGCAGCTCATATGTATCCGACGCGCGGCAGGCACGAGCGGCGCGGTAAGGAGCTGAACGAACGCCAAATTTTACGCACCTTGTGCCGCACAGGCTTTGAAAACGCCCTTGGAAAGAACGGTGTCTACGCGCTCGGGCGCACCGACCGACATTTGCCTGAGCTGGAAAACGGGCTGTGGAAAAACGGTGCATTCCGTACTACCCGCGTCAGCGTACTTCTCATAGATATTGATATGGATATAGCTTGGGCAAGAAACGACATCGCGCCCGTACGCCTCGAGCTGGCTGTCGAGCGGGAGGTCGCTACCGCTCTCCACCTGCCATATCGAGTGTTCCGCACAGGGAGGCGAGGTCATCAGATCGTTCTGCCCCTTTCTGCACCTATCGATCGCAGTGTGGCGGGGTGGCTCATCGGCGCTTTTGGTGAACTGCTGATCCCGTACCATTTTCAGTCGGGCGGTCAGGCCAAGGCGGACTGCCACAATCTGTCGGGTCTGGTTCGCCTTGCGGGCGGGCGGCACGCCACGACGGAACGAGTTGCCTTTTGGATCGACCCCGCCGACGCCAGTTTGTTTCCGATTGACAGACAACTCGAAATGATGGCTGCAGGATACCGTCATCCTGCCGTGCATCCCTTTGAACAGCAGGAATTCACGTCTGCGGCGGATGAAATAGCCACTTTTCTGCAGGATAATTTCTACATCGCTCCGCATCAATACGCGGCCTCGTCGGTTATCCGCTCGCTTGCCTTTGCCGCCGTTGTCCATCGCCTGCCTGACAATCTGATCGTCGCGCGCTTCCGTGACGCGCAGGAGCGGTTGGCTCTCCCCGACGAAGACAAAACATGGGAGGAACTGGATGTGTACGGCGGACTGGAGGCACTCGAAGCCGCAGAGGTATTGTCGGCGGGACGCAATGAGAACGGTAAGATCGTGTCCGCAACGCAGCCTACGGACGCAGGGTCGCGCACATGGGCGACGCGGATTTGGGAGCAGGACTGGCCGACTGAAGGAGTGTTTTGGAACTGGATAACCGAGGGAGGTCAGCGCGGAATCACAGCAGCCAAACGTATCTTCGGTGAGGACAACGCGGAGCGCGAGCTTCTGGCCCGTATCGACTTGCATCCTATTTCCACAATGTCGCCCGCGAAGGCACGCGAACGAAGACGGGTCATCAAGGCGTTGTATGCCAAACATCGAATGCCGACTCTTGGTTCATCATCGCTCGCCCAGCTTGCGGGGGTGGAATTGCCAGAAGCTGCGATGGCACTTATTTCGGAAATTATGAGTCGCCTGCACAGTGTAAAACCCATCCAGAACCGAAACCGTACCGACATTGAGCAGCTTGTCACAGTTTTGCTTGCAGCCTTTGCAACCGATGCAATTTCCAATAAGCATGGGGCCATCAGCTTATCGCTTGACGATCTCGTCAAAGTGATGCGAACGCGATGGCCTGGGACTGCGGTGAATCGGGACCAAGCAGGGCGTTATCTCAAGCGAATTACGGCAGGCAATGATACGTGCGGCTTTGCCCTCATGGAGCGAGTCGGAGGTGGTCAAGGCTGGACACAAGCAGCGCGGTACAAGGCTGGGGTCGATTTACGAAACACTAAATGGGGCAGCGCGCTTCCCGTTTGTGGAAATGACGGCAACGAGGTAAATCCGAGGGCCGAAGCGATCCACTACCGAACTTGGGGTGGCGTTTACGTGTTTGAGCCACCCAAAAAGCGGGGCCGCAAGCCGCGAGCCACCTGATACGAAGTTCAAACCGACTGCTGAAACGGCAGGGAGGCAAAAGTGCAATACTTACGTTACTTATTAAGTACCTGAACGAATTTAGTTTACAGTTGGTGCGTCGGTTGCGTGAACGGCGTGAAGGCGATTTTCAAGTCGCTCCCGACCGCCGCCAATGCCTGCCGTACCCGCAAGCACAGCAACTCCTTTTCTTTATAGTCGCAGGCTTGCAGCCACTCGTACTTGAGTTTTCGCCAAAGTGTTTCCGCAATGTTGAGGTGCGGACAATACGGTGGCAAAAAGAACACGAACAAGCCCCGCGCTTCCCACGCTTTGCGCCGCTCTTGCACCTGTTTCTGATGCACGGGCGCGTTATCCAAAACCACCACGGTCGGCCTCTTCAAGCCGCGTGCGAATTGATCCAGATAATCACACACCAACGCCGCGTCAACCGTCGCTTCCGTCGTGCGGAAAAACAAGCGATTGTCCCGCGACAAAAGCGCAAAGCAATTGACACCCTTGCCCTTCGCACTCGGCGCGAAGACCACCTCGTCCCTAAATTGCCAGCCATACGGAACGCATGGTATAAGCGAAACCCCGCTCTCATCCCCATAGAACAGGTCAATGTGGCCCTGCATAGACAACCGCTCCAACCGTGCTAAACTCGCCACCTTGAAAGTGTAATCGTCCGCATCAGGCTTGCCTTTTACTCGGCGTCGTATTCGTTTGTATCGGCAACCGTTTTTTTGAGGAAGCGCTTGAGCGTCATCGTAGAAAATTCCTTGCCCAACTCCGCTTGCAAAGCATCCTGTGCTAAACGTAACCGCTGCCGATTGGCGGCGACGGCGGCACGAACCCTTACCAAATCGGCTTCCTTTTGCAGAATAGCGGGCCTGCCGCGCCCCTCTTTGATGTTCAACCCTGCGATGCCTTCGCTTTGGTAACGTTTGACCCAGCCATTGACCGACACCATACAGCAGCCCAACTGGTCAGCAATTTCACGCGACGGTTTTTGCTTTTCTTTAAGCAAAATCATTTGACAACGCTGGCGGAAGCCATGCACTTTGCCGAACTTGTAGCCTTTTTCCAGCGCGGCACGCTCGTCATCGGTCAGCACGATTTTTGTTAAGCGGCTCATTACCTTCTAATTTTAGCCTATTTTTGTACGATTACTTATGAAAACGCAACTATTTACTTTGGCGGCACTTGGTTTCTGCGCCCCGCTCGGCGGCATTCATGCCCAAACAGTTCCGTTACTGCCGGTTCCGGCCCCAACTGACGCGATTCGTCCCGCTCAAACCGATTGGAGCCGTTTTGAAAGCGTGTTCACCGCATTATCGGAAAAATATCAAACAGCCTTCGTCTGTGAAAGCGCACCGCTGCATCCGGCGCTTTCTCCCGAAGCCGCAGGCGCACTGCAAAAAGCCGTTTTCGCTTCGGATTCCAAAAAGGAAGCTATCACAGCGGCGGCGCTCGCCTTTGACTACGAGCCAGTCATTGTTGAGGATAAAACGGTTCTGCTTACCAAACGATATTCGCAGGCGGGGGACGCACCCGAAGTTACGCTGGAGGAGGCGACCCGGTTTCTAAACACGCTTCGTGAAGAAACGAACTCGTTTCGCTCCGGCTCGGACGAATCGCCCGACGATGTTATTATCGCGCTGCTGCAAAGCGCCACCGCCGAACAGGAAGCGGCGTATGCGGCAGGTTTGCGGTGGGATCAAATGCCACGGGACTTTCAAAAACGGTACGCTTTCGCCAGCGGTTGGTCGTGGCTGCGCGATCCGCTCGACCGGCTGGATCAACTGACGAACCGGCTAAACGGCGTGAGCAAACCAAACGCGACCGTGTTCAAAATGGCTTCCTTTTACGGGATAGCCCTGCCCGCGTATGCGGGGCCGTTCCGCACCCCGAAGGAAGCAGGCGAGTTTTTGGTTCCTTTGAGCGCGTCGGTACGCACTGAGCCGGGCGGAGAAACGCGGTATAGCACGGCGGATCGGCATCCTGTAATCAACGGTGTGCCCATACAGGATATTCCCGACAGTTCCGCGCCGGGCAAAATCGAAGCGGGAGCCGACGCCCCCGCCGCCCTGCTGCCGTGCCAAAAAACGCTTAAACAATGGGCCAGCGAAATAAACGCTCGCGCGGCGCAAGCCCGCGCGGCAAAAACCGACCCATTTACGCGGGTTGTGATTCCCGACGGTATCGAGGATAAAACGATTTGTCTTTTCGGCGCGGAGCGGTTTCTTGCGCCGCTGCAAACCGTCAAAGAGGTCGCTCAGGTGTACGACCTGCGCGCCGGTTTGGGTCAGGACGGAGTCGCGCGGTTTATTCTTCCCGCCGCCCGCGCAATTTCCGGCCCACAGGAAATCGCATCCGAAACGCTGCGGCTGATGCCCGCGCCCCTGCGCCGCGCTTTGCAAAATCGCGCGGACGACGTGGCGAAAATTCATTACGATGGCCCGGTCTTTTCGCTGGACGGCGAAAAAATACTGAATGCGGCAAAAGCGGATTCTTTGTATTTGGCGGCGGTTAAGCGGCTTCGGGTTATGGTGGAACCGCAACTAAAAAGCGCCAAAGGTGGCTCGATTCCGTTGTCCGCGTTTCCCGCTGAGGCGAAAAACCGCATCGCTTTATCTGCTCTTGCGGACAACGCGCTTTTATTTGAGCAGTTAACAACAAAGCGCCGTTCTTTGTGGATTGGTGAAATTCCAAGCGCGACGTTTGTTAAAATTCAGCGATTGCCGGATAAAACCGCGTATGAGTTCAGCACCCCAAAAATTCCGGGCCGAAGCAGTTCGTCACTGACCGGTTCGTTCGGCCCGCTTCCCCGCTGACTAAGACGCGGCAGTTCACAAAATAGTCCGAAGCGCGCCCGAAAGCGTTAGGACATTGCGGGCCTGCGAGCCGTGGCCCATCAAGCCGATGCGCCACAATTTGCCTTTCAAATCACCGAAGCCCCCGCCGATTTCGATGCCGTAGTCGGTCAAAAGGCGTGAGCGAATCGCGGCCTCGTCGCCGAAATTGTCCGATAGTTTGACGGCGTTTAGCGTGGGCAGGCGATATTCTGGCGCGGCGAGCGGCGTGAAGCCTTTGTCTAATGCGTCGAGTTCCCGCCACAACAGCGCGGCGTTTTCTTTGTGTCGCGTCCAGCGGACTTCGAGGGTTTCGCTCTGGATTTGCTGTAATGCTTCGTGCAGGGCGTAGTACAAATTGACGGGAACGGTGTGGTGGTACGTCGGCGGATTGGTGAAAAAGTAGTCGTTTAAGAGTTTGGCGTCGAAGAACCAACCCGGTGAAGGAGTTTCGCGGGCCTGAATCTTTTCCCCCGCGCGGGCCGAAAGCGTGACGGGCGCAAGACCGGGCGGCGCGCCGACGCATTTTTGTGTCGCGGAATACGCGACGTCCACGTTCCAGTCGTCCACGCGAACGGGAATGCCGCCCAGCGACGTGACCGCATCCATCACGAACAGGGCATCGAACTCGCGGGCTATTTGTCCTATTGCCGCGCAATCGCTTTCCACGCCGGTCGAGGTTTCCGCGTGAACGCAGCCAACGAGCGCGATTTTGCCGTTTATGGATTGGCACGCCTCGCGCACCCGGGCCGGATCAACCGGCGTTCCCCAAGGAAAATCGAGCCGGACGACGTTTGCGCCCAAACGCTCGGCGATAGCCGCCATGCGCCCGCCGAAAAACCCGTTGACCGCGATGACGACCGTTTCGCCGCGCTCAATCAAATTGCCCAAACAAAACTCCATACCCGCCATGCCCGTTCCCGTGAGCGGCAGGGTAAAAGCGTTTTTGGTTTGGAACAAATGCCGCAGACCGTCTTCGATTTTGCCGAGTAACACAAACAGTTCGGGGTCAAGGTAGCCAATCGGCGGACGCGACAAGGCTTCCAAAACGCGGGGATGCACAGGCGACGGGCCGGGGCCAAGCAGCAAGCGGGGTTCGGGTAAAGGCGACATAGTAATCCGATTGTACCCGCGCCGTCGAGCGAAGCGGCCCGTCCCAACAGCCGCGAAGGGGTAAGAACAAGCCAGCACGGAACAGTATGGACAACCTACAAATGAATATTCCTATCGGTGTCGCGGGTCGCATCCTTAACCCAGAATCCGGAGAGGACAAATGGCCCTATATTTTGGTTTACGACTACGGCGAAAAAAGCGGCGGCTATCACATATTTTCTTGCAGTGCGCCGACCTTTGATGTAGCCCCCGTTTACGACGATTGGACGCTGAAAGAGGAGTTGGAGGCGTACTTTGCCGCAATGGAATGGGAAATAGAATGGTCGGAAGATCGGCCTATCCCGCATCATGGGCTTTTTTAACCAGTCCGTCGCCTTTGGCGAAGGTTTCCCCGTTCCATTTCATAAATTCATCTTGTCGGTTTTGGGCATCGTTGCTTTATCCCATTCGAGGACTTGTTTGTCGGCGCGCAGTTTGGCTTGCAAGGCGAGAACATCTACTCTTTGCACGGGCGCGGCTTGGGCGTTGAGGGACAAGCACGCCGCCGTTGCCGCCGATTGGCCCAGCACGAAAAACACGGGTTCCATGCGAATGGAGCCATACGCGATGTGCGAAGCCGACAAGCACGCGGGAACGATGAGATTTTCGCATTCGCTTTGCTTGGGCGTGAGCGCCCGGTACGAAATTGGGTACGGCGCTTCGGGCGGCGTTTCCACGTTGCCTTCGTTGCGGGCCGTCCAAACGCCGTTTTCCATCCGCGCGATACGGCGGCAGTTGTGCGAATCCATCGTGTACGCGGCAAGCCCGATGCTATCCGTCACGGTTTCTTTGTGGCGACAGTGCGCCTCGATCATCACGAGTTCGCCGACCATGCGCCGCCCCTCGCGCACATAGAGTTGATGCGGCCAGCCGCCCGTCGTGACAAACTCGTCGCGGGGCAGCCCCCATTTTTGCGTGTCTTTTCGCAAGGCTTCGGGAATGCGCTCGTCATGGCACAAAAACCAGTACATCCCTTGATTGTACGTGACGTGGTCTTGAAAAATTGCCTCACGGGTTTGGTAGTCGCCGTCCGGCCAGTTGTCGCTTTTACCGATGTTATCCGAGGAGATAATGCTTTTTCTGAATTTGGTGGATGATATTTGATCCCCACTTCTCTCGCAAGCTTCGCCACATCCGATAGCACCTCATCAGGCAACGAGCCGCGCTCCATACTGGCCCTGAGCCGTGTCGGAGCAGGTCGTGGCTTGCCCCGCGCTTTCCGAACAGGCCATACCATTAGATCGCTCATTGCTTCCGCTGCGGCAAGTATGCTCACCCCGCGTGCAGGGCCTGACGGTATGTTGTCGCTCGTTTCGTTGAGTTCCTGCACCTGCTCCCGCTCAGCATCGACTCCTACGCGGTTAAACCGTGCCGTTATACTATGTCGACTCCATTCGTCTCGTGTCGCATCCAGCGATGCGACAGTTCGCAGAAAGGAAACCATAGACCCAAAGCCTTCAACCTGTAGATAGGCAACATCGGGATTTCGTTCCGCCCACGTGTGAGTGGACTCCATCCACGCGCGCCGCCAAGCGTTTGTGCGGTTCCCCTTTATTCCCAACTTGGTCACATGACGATCAATCTTGTGATAATTACGTCCAGGGAGAAGGGCAGTCATTATATCGTCGCGGTCAGCCCCCGACTCGACAGGCCATAAACGACGTAATGCATCATCTTCATCGGAAGTAAATGGTCGCCGATCCTGCCATTCGTTTTTATAGATGATGAGAATATCAACAACGGGTGCTCCATCGGCGCGCAAGATGAATTGAGGGTTATACTCGATTTCGATCAAGACTGCCCCGCCCCTGAGAGGCACAAGAACTCCGACATCGGACACAAATGTTGCGACAATCTCGCGTCTTCGCATGGGAGTAAGCTGCCCCCACTGAGCAACCGCCGAATGGAGCGATTCACGCACCTCGGATGCAGTTGTTGTAACTGCGGTCGTGAGTGAAGCACCCTCCGCCACCGCGAGTTCGCGTTGTTTCGCCTTCAACTCGCTTGCTACAGGTGATACGTTTTCTTTAACCCACCGCTCCGATTCGGCGACCGCAAAATCCTCTCCAAAAGCCGCCCATCCTCCTTGAAGCGCAATCAGTGTTCGTGACACATCTGCTTGGCGTTGACGCAACATTTCTAAATCCCGTTGAATTGCGGTAACACGCCGTTTAGTCGCGTTACGCTCATCTTCAAGTCGTGAAATTGCTTCGCTGCCTTCGTCAAGTAAAGCACCGACAACACTAAGAAGGTGGCGTTCAAGTAATGAGCCAACGTCCGAAATCGATCGGCAGGACGATTCTTCTAATCCTGATCGCTGGTTGTAGGCACATAAGTTGTGCTTACCCCCAGTGCTCATGTGGCGAACACGACGGAAATCACCATTATCGTCCAAGCCGTGAGCGTAACACCAAACGCGACCTGCAAACGGATTTAGTTCGAGCACACCACCTGCGGGTCGGCCCCGCTTCGCCTCTATGCGATCAAGATTAAGCGGTTCTTCCTCATACAGTTTGGCGCGGGCAGCCTTCAAGTCGACACGCGACCATTTTTTGACGACTTCCCAGTACAGTTCCTCAAGCTCGGGAGTATTGCAAATAGCAAGGTCAGGCGCGTGTGCCATCAGTGGGCGCATAACACGAATTTGTGTGTCGGCCTTCTGCGTTTGCGTTTCCGCAATATGTTCCGCACGGCGTCGAAGATAAGCACCCTGCTCCCCTGTGCCCATTCGCACGTCACCAATGGTCATGCTTTCCAGCAACAAAGTTTCGAGCGAGAGTATGGGCAAAATAAACGATTCATCGGGGCGCACACGCCGCCGCCCACCAGGTACGTTTGCATCTCCAATGACACATCGATGGTAGGCGGAGTTCGACACGGCCCTTTGTCGTGAAATAGACCCTAAACCTCGCTTGCTTACAACTCGTTCAGGCAGGGCGGGTAGGCGCATGTCATACAGCACCAAATGGTCGTACAGTTTCTCAATACTGGTCACGTGCGGTAGCAAGGACGCACGCATAATTTCTAACTTAACAGCCGCGTGCGGTTCCCAAATTTCATACCAGCCACGATGAATCGTACCATCAGGGCTATCTGTAGCCGAAACCGTGGGGAAAGCCACCCATCCGATAGGGCAAGGACGTCCTGTCCATTCTGCCGCTGCGGCGGCAGTGTCACGCGACTGCATCGAACGCCGTCGCAACGTCTGCCTTTCCTCGGCTGCTGTGCGTGCCAGTGCAACATATCGTTCGGCATCCTTTGTATGCATCGCAAGTGCAGACCATTGCATACCCTCTTGAGTTAGCACAGACATTTTTACTCGATCCATACCCATGATGGCTGCAAAATCAGGGGCTTGGCGTCCAGAAGAATCACGATGCAAACGGCTTACTTCAACAGTTGCCAATACACCCATTCTCCCCGTTAATAACAGGTGACGCAAAAGATCGTAATAAGCGCGGTACATCGGACCCAATGATGCAGATTTGCCTGAGTCGCCAGGTAATACAATGATGCGTTCACGCGGGACCCCAGCTTCGTATAACGCGCGCGGTAGAGTTCGTTGCATTTCGAGCATACGAGATTCGCGTGTTGCGTCATCGGCTTCTTCAATGACACCGTCCCAAACGAGTGGGCGCACCGCCTCGTCCACAGCCATTGCTGAAATCGTTGATTTTCCGTCTACACCTGTCGAAGCAAGCAGGGTATCAACCGCAATCTCGGCGGCTAATTGCTGGTCTCCACGGCGTCGGCGTACCTTGGAACGACGTGTATACACACACCAGTATTTGTCAGGATACTGACGTTTCAGCGCATCTACCTGTTCCCCAAAGCCATTTTCGTCATCCCCCGCCACCACAGTTCGTGAATATGTCGTTCTGCTTGCCAATGCCCCACTTCCTTATCTTGAAAATGTTTAAGTTGAATATGAATTTAGAATTCCAACAAGACACATTTGCTTTTGCGGCTGAAGCACCGTTTTTCATCGTCCTGTTTGTAAATACAACAACGCACCGAAATCAAGAAAATCTTCTGTAAACAAAAAGCCGCAGAGAACATAATTTCCTGCGGCCTCAGTTGTCGACGCTGCCTACGAAGGGCGTTTTTGAACTTTTTTCCGCGAACTTCTGCGCCAGCTCGCAGCCATGGCCTTGTATCTGGCAGCGTCGCTTGCGTTAATCAGACCAGCGTATGTAATCAGAACCTCTGCCTCAACCCAGGCTGCCCATGCGCCGAACTCTGCAGTTGTACCTTTCCAGCGAAACGCTGCTTGGTCGTAGTCCACGAGTATGCGCGAATCTTCCTGCACATTGTCAGTGAACGCTGCGATTATTTCTTGCAAGACCCACTGAAGATGCCCGAAGTAATTACCGACTTGCACGGTCTTTCCTGCCACCACGAACGTTTGTACATCAGTTAAACGCTCAAGCGAGATATGAGTGTTGTCGCTTTGTTCTACTTCCATATTTTCCTTTCGGCCGTTGCCTAACAAGCTTTCATACCAATGTGTAGCCTTAATACCAACTCAACCGTACTATTTAGGTTCAAAGTCAAGCGGTAGGTTTCACCAGCCTCTGTGTTATTTTTGTTGACACAGATGTTACACACTGTAGTCAGTACAAGGTAAAATACTTTGTCTAACCGCATGGCATTTTAGGCCTAAATTTAGGCCTAAATTAACAATACAGCATAGTTGAGAAAGGCGCAAGGTTATGGAAAAAAATAGGAAAACCAAAGAGATGACGCACTGTAGTCTTTATATTAAGCAACCAACCAAAGAGTTGTGGGAAGAATTAGCAGACCAAATGGGAATCAATAAATCTGCCGTTTTCGAGTTGCTCGTACGTAAGCAGGCTGGCGAGATGGGTATGATTGAGAAAGTACCGTACGTGCAAAAAACGGAGGAAGAGCTGCATTCTCGCTTATCTCTCGATGCGTCGTGGGAGTCTTCTATAGAAAAACGAGGTAGATCGCACCTTCACGATAGCGGAGGAGATGGAAATACAGAAGCATTAAAAGAAATAACTGAACGCTTGGAAATTTTGTACACTAACCTATCGTTTTCTTGCCCGCAGTGTAACAAACGGTCACAGCAAGAAAATATACAAAAGTCAAGCCGACCTTCTTCGACGACATCATCGCGTGGGCGTCCGCAAAAGGTAAGACAAGAAATTGATAAAACTAATGTTGCCGCAAGCGGAACTGTCGCCGCAAGCGGAAATGACACCAAGGCAGTGTGACAATACACTGTGTAATGATCAGTGTAATCTATTCCGAACGTCACCTACAGTATTCGCACCAGATGGCTGCTACTAAATGGCACACTCTTAGCATACGCCTGAAGCGACGACAATCGCGTTCCAGTTTTTTGTAAAGAAGGTAGGAGCGGCACTTCGTCCGATATTTGTTCAACTTCCAAAATTCTTATGGCAAATAGTAGCATTTTGTTTATAACGTCAGGCTCGACAGATGATGCTGCCGTGGACGATTCCGAATATGTGGATCCGCGATACACCGACGCCCGCATTTCGGGAGAGATATTTACGATTGGATATGGATTGCGTAGTGTCCCCCAGTTTTTCGAGGTACTGCGAGAGCGCGGCGTGACACATCTAATAGATGTGAGGACAACTCCCTATAGTCGGTATACGCCCGACTTTAATCGTGAAGCGTTAATCCGAACAGTCGATGACTGGGGTATTCGATATGTTCATATGGGCGAAACGCTTGGTGGGCGTCCGAACTCGCCTACTTGTTATGATGATGAAGGCCGTGTCGTATATGCCCTCGTTGAACAGACATCGTTTTTTCGCCGTGGTATAGGGCAACTTGGTCTTGCGATACGGCATGAAAACCGCGTTGTATGTCTAATGTGCAGTGAGGGCAAGCCACAGGATTGTCATAGAACTAAATTGATTGGCAAGTTCCTCTGGGAACGCGGGGTTTCGGTTAAACATATTACTGAAACAAATGAGGTTGTCGATCAGCCGACAGCATTTTCGCGTATATTCAGCGGACAGCAAACTCTTTTTGATGAACCGCTACGTTCTCGCAAACAGTACAGAGGAAACAGATGAAAAGCGTTCCGACCATTTTGACTGTAGGTGTTTACGGTACCACAGAGGATACTTTCTTTCGTGCACTCGTCGAGAATGATGTTACTGACTTTGTAGATATACGGCGACGGCGCGGAATGCGCGGGTCGCAGTATCGTTACGTCAACTCAACCTACCTCCAGACAAAACTCGCATCGCTTGGCATCATCTACCATCACATAATCGATTTGGCACCAACTTCAGACATCCGCTTAGAGCAGCAAAATCGAGATGCCGAAGAAGGCGTAGCAAAAACAGCAAGGACAAATCTATCGAATGTTTTCGTGGAAAGGTATAAGAAGGAAATTCTTGCAACATTTGACCTTAATAGCTTCTTGAAAGCCTTCGACGCCGCAAAAGTGCTGGTCTTGTTTTGTGTTGAACACGCACCTGATGCGTGCCATCGTTCGATTGTTGGCAGTGAAATCGCAAGCCGTTTTCATTCTGAGACTCGTGATATTACACCTTGAGGTAGGAAAATGGAAGTTGTTATCGTTGGTCGGACACAAATGCGTAGCCATGTTTGCATTGGTGCTTTGAGCCTTGAGAATTGGTCATCTTTGCGGCTGCTCCCGCCGAGCGGAGAACATGGCTGGCCGCAGGACACTGCGTTCGCTGTTGGAGATAAATGGGAAGTCAAGGGGAACCGTGTTCAAGATTTGGTTCCTCCCCACGTAGAGAACTTTCTCGTTAGCGACCAATTGTTGCAGGGTGATTATGGCCCTAATCTTCGACAGGACATAGAGGCAAATTGCCCCGTGGCACGAGGTGACTTCCCGACCTTGTATGGCGGTTTTCTCGAAGCCATTGCGTCAGGAAGTATTTGTATAAGGCGACCTAATGTGCCAGATTGGAGTACGCAGTTCTGGTGTCCGCCTTGGGATTTGAGGTGTGATGGAAGTTATTATCACATCGGTCAGTATCGGATGAGGTATGTCGGCCTTGCGCCTGCAATTCCAGTAATTCCAGCAAACAGTTTGGTACGGGTTTCATTGGCCCGTTGGTTTACGCCAACTGGTCACACAGAAGAAGCCTGTTATCTTCAACTTTCAGGATGGTGGCTATGATCCTAAATAGCCGCGCAGAGAGGCGCAAGTTCGGAATGACGGCATATTAGTGCCAATACGCCATTTCCTATCTGAAGAATTGGCAATTTTCTGGAAGTTATAACTCATCATTAGTCGCCATATCCTTCAACTCGTCCTCTAAACTGTCTATAAACTGCTTGAACGGTATTTGGAGAGCCGCGCATATTTGCCGCAGTTCAATTATATCCACACGTATTTCGCGTGTCTCTATTCTGCTCACATAGGAATGTGTTTTGCCAATTCTGGCAGCCAATTCTATCTGCTTAACCCCTGCTGTCAGCCGCGCCTCTCGTAGCCTACGCGCAAACACGGCGTACTCTTGCGTATGAATTGATTTTTCCATTTGTGTGCGCGTTATGCACATAAATGGTAATATGAGGCCATCTATGTGCAATCTTTGCACATGAGTGCAAGCTAACGCGGCGGGTAACGATCCGTGAGGCGTGTCATAGATGGCCTTAGAATACACAAACGAACAGATTGCAGCCATAAAGGCGTCGCCTCAGCGCGATGCCTTACTTGTCGCTTTAGCGGGATCGGGCAAAACCACCACGGTCGCTTGGCAGGTCGCCTATTTGCTGAGACACCATAAATTCGAGCCGCGCAACATTGCTGCGCTGACATATTCCGTTCGTGCCGCCGACGCGCTTCTTGATCAGATTACGCGCACCGTCGAAACAAAAATCGACGACTCTGTACTGGGCATGGCCGATATGGGAATCGGTACGATGCACGCTTGGGCAGCTAAGTTACTGCGTGATCATGTGCGGCGCTACGAACGCTTTGAAATATGGGATGACGCGAAACGCCGTATCTTTGTCCGCAGTATTTCTGACGAGTTAGGTATCGGGCGCATTCGGCGTATTCGCAGCAACGGCAGCCCAACGTTGACAGACGAGACACACGACTTGGCCCTGTTTTTTGAGGTTGTTGATCGCATTCGTGCCGAGCGCATTCCAGCCGACGCGCGGCTCGGCTCCGAAATACAGGCCGCGTTCACGGCCTATGTCACGGCCCTTGACGCCGCGCGCGCGTGGGATTACCCCGCGATTTTTAGCGCGCTGCATGATGCCCTATCGGCAACTAACGATGCGGACTGTATCGCGCTGCAAGAATGTATCTCGTCCACGCTCCGCGTCATCATCGTGGACGAAGCACAGGATTTGTCGGCTGAAATGTGGGTCATACTCGACCGCCTGCACACGTTGGGGGCGCGACTGTGGCTGGTCGCCGACCAAAGGCAGTGCATTTTCACCTTCCGAGCGGCGGACGCAGGCCGTATTGAACGGTTCGCCGCCGAGTATAAAGCGGAGATTTATCCGCTTTCAGCTAACTTTCGCGCGACAGATGCAGGCGTTGAAATTGCCAACCTATTTTTGAGCAAATACTTAATGTGTGTTCTTTTTTGACAGCTGAACAGAACTGCCCCTTCAATTTAACACGCTTGTTTGAGTTGATTTTCCAGCAACGCGACAAAGGCGCGAAGCGCCGCCGATACGTATTTATCCGAACGGCGAACCAGAACGATGCGGCGGTGGGCGCGGGGCACGTCTGCGAGCGGAAGGGCGACAAGGGTTCCGCTTATGACTTCGGCCTGTACGGCGATTTTGGGCAAAAGCGATATGCCCAAATCGGCTTCGATCATGCGTTTGATTGCCTCCACATTATCCAATTCCATCGCGGTTTGCTCGGCGACATTCGCCGCCGACAGCAAGCGATCCACATAAGTACGCAAGTTCGTCCCAGTTTCCATTAGGAGCAGCGAACTTCCCGCCAAATCGCCGGGATGCACGCTTTTCCTCTGCGCAAGACCGTGGTGCGGGGGCACGACCACGCACGTTTCGTAGTCCGCGAGCGGCGTAACGACAAGGGGCGCGGCAATGGGAAGGGGCGTATCCGGGGCGGCATCCGACGTGACGAGGCCGATGTCGCAGCCGCCCGCTTCCACCATATCCCACACCCGGGCCGAAACACCGGTATGGACGGCGATTTCTACCTGCGGATGCGTGGCACGGAAAGCGCGGAGCAGCGGTGGCAAAACGTAGGTGGCGAGCGTGCTGCTCGCTCCCACGGCAAGGCGTCCGGCCCTGCCTTCGGTTACGTCGCCGACCGCTTCTTTGGCGTCGCGGGTCAGGCGCAAAATCCGCTCGGCGTATTCGTGCAACACTTGACCCGACGCCGTGAGCCGCACGGTTCGGCCCAAACGGTCAAAAAGCCGGGTTTTGAGTTCGGCCTCCAGTGCCGCGATTTGCCGCGTGACGGCGGGCTGCGTCAAAAACAAGACTTCGGCGGCCCGCGTAAAACTTCCCGCTTCGGCGACAGCCGCAAAGGCTTGGAGTTGGTGCAGTTCCATAGGCTTTTTTTGATAACGTTTCCGTGTTGACAAACCGCAATTTGCGGTAAGATAAGCCATCTCCGCTTAAACTTTTCCGCCGTCCGCTGGCAACGAAAGGGTTTCCGATATGACTCGAATGAACGGTCAAACCAAGATCATCGTCGCTACCGCCTGCTGCTTGGCGCTCGTTGACATTGGCGTGCGCCTCTTAGCGCCTACGCCGTTTGGCAGTAATTGCTCAACGTGCCCGCCGCTTACCCCCGGCAACGGCGTCGTCCGCGCCCGCGCTATTGAACTCGTGGACGCCGACAACAACGTGCGCGGTTTGTGGAACACCGATGCGAACGGTGAACCCGCGCTTTGGATGTACGACAAGAACGGCGCGACTCGCATCGAACTCGACACCACAGACACCACGCCCTCGCTTTCCCTCCATGACAGCGACGGCAACCGCCGCGTGTACTTCGGCATGGACAACACCGACGGCACGGGCTTGTATGAAATGATGGAACCGAACGCCCGAACCGCGACCTTCCATCTCGATGGTTTGAACAACAGCCCGCACTTTACGATGAGCGGCAGCGGTCAGTTCACTCAAACTTACAGCCCGGGAATTTCGCTTGTACATCCGCGTCCGTCACAGGAAACGATTTACGCGCAGGGCGTCACTCCATCGGAAAGGCAAACCGTAACGGCGGATTCAATCACCGTAGAAATGCCGAAAGACTAAACCGACCGTTAACCGACCTGCCTCCAAATTATTAAAAGCCATACGCAAAGCGTATGGCTTTTATGTTAAGTATTCATTTGTATCATAGTTGCGCCGCTTGGTACAATAGGGTGTAAATCTCTCCTTCATATTTTAAGGACGCAACCCCAATGGCGCAGGAACCTCACAATTTGTTCGACACCCGGCAAGAATTTTCGTTTGACAACGGAAAAACCGGGCAATTTTATTCGCTCCCCCAACTGGAAAAAGAAGGCATCGGGCCGGTTTCCAAACTGCCGGTCAGCATTCGCATTGTTTTGGAATCCGTCCTGCGGAATGTGGATGGCGTGCGCGTATCCGAAAACGACGTGCGAACCCTCGCCAACTGGCAGCCCAATGCGGAGCGCACCGACGAAATCCCGTTTATCGTCGCTCGTATCGTTTTGCAGGATTTTACCGGCGTGCCGCTCCTTGTTGACCTTGCCGCGATGCGCTCTGCCGCCGCCCGCATGGGCAAAGACGCCGGAATCATCGAGCCGCTCGTGCCCGTCGATTTGGTCGTTGATCACTCGGTTCAGGTCGATTTTTCGCAAGTATCGAATGCGCTTCAGCTCAATATGGAGATGGAATTCAAGCGCAACCAAGCCCGTTACTCGTTCCTCAAATGGGGTACTCAGGCCTTTAACGGGTTCGGGGTTGTCCCACCGGGTATCGGAATTATTCACCAAGTCAATTTGGAGTATTTGGCGAAGGGCGTTTTAAGTCAAAACGATGTGTATTATCCCGATACGCTGGTCGGGACGGATTCGCACACGACGATGATCAATGGAATCGGTATCGTCGGGTGGGGCGTGGGGGGAATTGAGGCGGAGGCGGGTATGCTGGGGCAGCCCGTGTACTTCTTGACGCCGGATGTGGTTGGCGTCCATTTGATCGGGAAACTCGCGCTTGGGGTGACGGCGACGGATTTGGTTTTGACGATTACCGAAATGCTGCGCAAAGCCAAAGTCGTTGGGAAGTTTGTTGAGTTTTATGGGGACGGGGCCGCGTCGCTTTCTTTGACGGATCGGGCGACGATTGCGAATATGGCTCCCGAGTACGGGGCGACGATGGGGTTCTTTCCCGTCGATGAGGAGTCGTGCCGGTATTTGACGGCGACGGGGCGGACGGATGAGCAGGTGTCGGCGTTTCGGGAATATTTCAAGGCGCAGGGGTTGTTTGGGATGCCGAAAGCCGGGGATATTCAGTATTCGCAGATGCTTGAGCTGGATCTTGCAAGCGTTGTGCCGAGTGTGGCGGGGCCGAAGCGTCCGCAGGATCGCATCAATCTGGACGACGTGAAGGCGAAGTTTGGTGAGCTGCTGACGGCGCAAACGGCGCAAAGCGGGTATGGAAAGACGTTTGCGGAAGCGAACAAGCGGTTCGTGATTTTGACCGGCGTCAATCAGGGCAAGAACGAGGATTTGACGATTTCGGGCGGGGGCGATCAGAACCCCGATTCGCAGCCGCAGGACGCCGAAACCAACAAAGGCGGACTGGAGAGTGACCGGGACACGGCGACGCTGACCGAAATCGAAATGATGCAAAACCGCCCCACCCCCGACCGGGTTGAAGTTTTGGCGGAAAATATGACGCCTGCGCGGGTTTCGCTGAAGCACGGGGACGTGGTGATTGCGTCGATTACGTCGTGTACGAATACGTCTAATCCGTCGGTGATGCTGGCGGCGGGGCTTTTGGCGAAAAAGGCGGCGGAAAAGGGGCTGACGGTTCCGCCGTATGTGAAAACGTCGCTCGCGCCGGGTTCGCGGGTCGTGACCGATTATCTGGACAAAACGGGCTTGTCGCCGTATTTGGATCAACTGGGCTTCCAAACGGTCGGGTACGGGTGTACGACGTGCATCGGGAACAGCGGGCCGCTGGAGCCGCACTTGGAAGACACGGTCGTCAAGAACGATTTGGTGGTCGCGTCGGTTTTGTCGGGCAACCGCAACTTCGAGGCCCGCGTGCATCAAAGCATCAAGGCCAACTTCTTGATGTCGCCGCCCCTCGTTGTCGCGTTCGCGCTCGCCGGGAAGGTGGACATCGACTTCAAAACGGACGCGATTGGAACGGGCAGCGACAACCAGCCGGTGTTTTTGAAGGACATTTGGCCGTCGCTGGAAGAAATCGGGGAAGTGCTGGGCGCGGCGACCGACCCCGAAACGTACCGTCGGCTGTACAGTGATTTCGCCGAGCAGAACCCGCTGTGGCAGGCCGTGCCGACCTCGACGGGCAAGGAATACGAGTGGGACACGCTGTCCACCTATATTCAGGAGCCGCCGTATTTCGACCGGTTCAGCATGATGGCGGGCACGGCGAAAAACATCGTCAGCGCGCGGCCTTTGGCGATTTTCGGCGATTCGGTCACGACCGACCATATTTCCCCGGCGGGGGCGATTAAGCCGTCGTCGCCTGCGGGGCTGTATTTGCAGGAGCGGGGCGTGAAGCCGGAAGACTTCAACTCGTATGGCTCGCGGCGGGGCAACGACCGAATCATGATGCGGGGCACGTTCGCCAACGTGCGCATCAAGAACCTGATGGTTCCGGGCGTCGAGGGCGGCGTGACCGTGCACTATCCGGGCGGCGAGCAGATGAGTATTTACGACGCTTCCATCCGCTATCAGGCGGCGGGGGTTCCCCTTGTCGTTTTGGCGGGGCAGGAATACGGCACGGGATCGTCGCGGGACTGGGCGGCGAAGGGCACGAACTTGCTGGGCGTCAAGGCTGTGGTCGCGCAGTCGTTCGAGCGCATCCACCGGTCGAACTTGGTCGGTATGGGCGTGCTACCCTGCCAGTTCAAGGACGGCGTTTCGGCTCTGACGCTGGGTTTGACCGGCGACGAAACGTTCGACGTGGTGGGTGTGGACAACGGGATTACGCCGCGCATGGACGTGACGCTCAATATCCACCGCACGAACGGCGACAGTTTCGAGATTCCGGTCACGCTGCGGATCGATACGCCGATTGAGGTAGAGTATTATCTGCATGGCGGGATTTTGCCCTACGTGCTGCGCCAACTGATTGAGCAGGACAACGTGCGAATCGCGGGCGCGCTGCTGGACGCGGGAATTGGAAACACGCAAGCCGAAGTGCGCGACGCGCTCGCAAACGCCGGTCTGCCGATGCCCGACGCGGATTCGGGCGTCCCCGCCGACCAAACCGCAACTGCTTCGGAGTAGGTTCGCGGTACAAACGGTACAATAAAAAGCCCGCCTCTTTGCAAAGAGGCGGGCTTCTTGCGTGTTCAGGGAGTGTTTTTGACATGGGTTGAAACCCACGTCTGGTTGACGTTTTCGCTTAGGCTCAAACGCCGATTGTCCTTCGGACAAGCAGAGGGCATAAAGCGAAGGCAAAAAGTTGTATGCAAAGAAGTGAACTTTTGACGATGGGCGTCTGAGAAGCAATTTTCAGTGTCAAATCCTTATTGGTACGTTTTTGACTTTTGTTTATCCGAAACTATACTGCGCTTTTTAACTCGCGCTCTTTCATACAAAACTACCTCGCCGTTAGGCAATCGACGGGTTTTATCGCTTGGGTTTTTGGGCAATTTCTGAAGTTCAAGAGAGGCGCGTTCGAGTGCGGCTTTTTGTCGCTCCGATAAATTTGCCTCTGCCTCTGCGAGTTTGTCTGCCTGATCAGAAATCCACTGATTAAGTAAAGGAGGCAGCGGGACTGAATCAAGCGAATTAAAGTGTCCCTGCTTGAGGCGAACCTGCGTTTTCTGCCACGGTTTTCTGTCGGATACTTTAATCATTCCAACCAAGAAAATTCGACCAATTTTCGATACGATGACCAAATTTTCGTCGGTGCGCGTCACTCCTAACGACCGGAA
Organism: uncultured Armatimonadaceae bacterium; assembly: GCA_964241985.1. GTDB lineage: Bacteria > Armatimonadota > Armatimonadia > Armatimonadales > Armatimonadaceae > CAXTBP01. Next base: position 23,873 of record CAXTBP010000023.1, read on the forward strand.
TACAATATCGGAATGGCAAAGTGCGCCAGAATTTGATCTCGAAATAAAATTGAACAAGCGATCTTCTATACCGGAAATAACATTAAGTCCAAGCGCAAACACGTTCAATCCGTAGATGCCGGGATTGGCACGTTGACCAAGTAAAAACTCTCGCCAAATACGTTCAGCCTGACGAACTTCAGGAAACAAATCTATCGTCTCGGGCGAACGGCACACCAACTCGCGCCATATAATCGAAAGGCCACAACGCAAAAGCCATTCTTTATATTCAAACTCAGTAGATTCTTCATCGTGAAAAGGAAGAAAGAACTTTTTTGAGAATTGCGTTTCGTGTTTGCAAAATATTTGCTCGCATTCACCGCACAGAAGTGGCATCCTTTCCCCGTCTTCGATGGGACGATTTATTACCTTTGCATCTCGAAATTTTCCCGTGGGGGCAGTTTCACGCATCCAACGGTATACGAAGTCAGGTGTGATGTGACTTCCTTGAAGTTCGCGTACCTGTTCACAAAGTCTGCATTCTCCTACCACTTTTTCTTTTTTACTGCTGGACATTATGAAATTCCTATTTTTGAGTAGATACTACCACGGGGCGACCATTGTGCCTTTCCAAATGCGGCGGGGCCGCGAGCCGCGCACGATCATGGTGCGGAGGGCGCGGGAGCGGTTGCCGTCGAAGTGCTGGGCGGCTTGACGCTCGAGTATGGCGCGGGTGCGGGCATCCAAGCGCAGATGCAGGTCGTATTCTTTTCCGTAAAGCAGGTAGCGTTTTTCAAGGGGCAGGCACGGAACGCGCTCGAAGTGCAACACGGCGTTGCGGACGAGGCGCGACACTTGATGCGAGCGGGGTTCACGGCCCGCTTTGCGCTCGGCGGCCTTGTAGTTGTCGCGCATACGAACGACGGCTTCCTGCGTGACGCGATCTACGGTGAGCCGGAACGTATGCCCGCCGACAAGGCGCGGGGCCGCGCTGCCCAAATAGAAAATGGTCGGCTCGCGGTCGGGCGGGGTTCCGCGCAGTTTGCGGCGGGCGCGCTTGCGAAAGGCAGTGCTGGCTTCGGTGGCTTTTTTGCGGCAGGCTCCGCAGGTTATGGAAGTCGCGCGGCGCGTGAAGCCGACGATGGGGCCGCCGCAGTCGGTACAGCGGTGGGCGGCGATGCGGGCGGCGCGTTGTTTTTGCTGAAAGCGTTTTTGTTGTTCGCGGCCCTTTGCGATTTGTTCGGGCGTGCGGTTGGCGTAAGCCTGTCGGCAGCGGGCGCGTTCTTTTTCGGCGCACGGGGCGCAAAAGCGGGTCGTGCGGCCTCTGCCGATGCGTTCGGCTCCGCAGGTAATGCACAAACCGGCGGCGCGGCGTTTTTCGCGCAAGGTCGAATTTTTCACGGGCGGTGTTCTCCTTTTCGCAATGAAGCGTTAGGTTTTGTTATGCCGTGAAAAAGTGTGAAAAACAAACCGATTTGCGCGGATTTAGGGAGCGGCTTAACCTGTGTTGTAAACGACGTGTGCGACTTTAATTGATGCGTCGCTGAGTTTGGCGGTCACCTTCTCCGATTCGGCTTCGCGTTTTTGGCGGTACTCGGAGGTAAAACCGCGCAACGTTTCTTGATCCTGTTTCGCGCGCTCTTCTCCTTTTTCGCCTTTGTAGTTACCTTGCGATCTATCTACAAATGGTTGACCAAGAACGAGAAGATAGGGAATACTGGTTTGGCTTAATTGCTGGCGATACCATTGGTCAACCTCAAAATACGGCAGATAAAAACCGGCGGCGGATAGAATACCTTCTATTTGATCCCGCCGCTCGCCCTGCACATTCACGGTATCGAAAATGGCGTGACCGCCTTCGCGTAGCGACTGAAAAAATACGTCGGCTGCGCGGCGCATACTCAGTTCCGGCAATGCCTGAAACGCCTTGATATTCAGCATCAAATCAAAATCGGCTTCGGGTAATGGCTCCCGAAAATCATGCACCATAAAACGCACGGGCAACGGATTGATGGGCGGTTCGGCGATTTCAAGTGCTGCACTTGCCGCTTCAACGTCCTCGACAAGCGCATTGATACCATTGGGTAAGCCGCTCAAGTAACGCACTGCCGCCTCGGAAACGTCGGTGGCTAAAACGTGGCAGCCCGCGTAAGCATAGATAAATGGAACAGTATCCCGACCGGCTCCGGCAAACCACACTTTTTTCTGGCCCAAACCACGGGCGAACCCCAAGAAGCGCAGGCTGCTTTGGTTTTGGAGTTCGCTCCACGGCAACGGCTCCGGTAATAGATTGGTTTGTGCTTGATAAAACTTGTCCCATCCAGTGTGATTATCCCAATTTTTGGGCATGGCGACGGTTTTGCTCATTGGCGTTTACCCTTTTGCCGCCATCATTAAGGGCGCGAAGGTGGGAATGTAGCGGCCCGTTTGGGCTTCCAAGCGTTCGCCGTTTGCTTGTTTGCGGGCTTCCAAAAGCTGGCGGTACTGGCTGGCGATGACTTTGACGAATTTGGCGCGTTCGCTTTCCCAGTCGGCGAGCAAGTTTTGGGCAGTGTCGCTCCCGGTGCGCTCGTGATGGGCGGTTACTAAGGCGAGCAAATCGGTTTCGTCGCCCGAACCGGGCCACACTTGCTCGCACACAAGATTGTTGTTCGGGCTGACGGACTCATCAGCAAAGACTCCGTTTGCGTCGTAGACGTAGGCGACGCCTCCACTCATTCCCGCCGCGAAATTGCGGCCTGTTTTGCCCAGCACGACGACCGTTCCGCCCGTCATATACTCGCAGCCGTGGTCGCCGACGCCTTCCACGACGGTTTTCGCGCCGCTGTTGCGCACGGCGAACCGTTCGCCGACCGTGCCGCGTAAGTAGGCTTCGCCACCCGTCGCGCCGTAAAGGAGGGTGTTTCCGGCGATGACGTTTTCGCCGGGCTTAAAGGCCGAGCCGCGTGGGGGAACGACGACGATGCGCCCGCCGCTCATGCCTTTGCCCAGATAATCGTTGGCGTCGCCTTCCAAGTGGAGGGACAAACCTGCGGCGAGAAACGCCCCGAACGATTGGCCCGCCGCGCCGGTGAAGTGAATGGAAATCGTGCTGTCGGGCAGGCCCTTGTCGCCGAATCGGGATGCGATTTCGCCGGATAGCATCGCGCCGCATGAGCGGTTGTAGTTGTGGATGGGGAGCGTGAAGCAGATTTCCTTGCCGTCTTCGAGGGCGGGTTTGGCGGTTTCGATGAGTTGGTAGTCGAGCGCGCCGTCCAAGCCGTGGTTTTGCGGCTCGCAATACCGCACGGGGATATTGGCGGGTTCGCTTTGCGTGCCTTCCAAAAGGCGCGATAAATCCAAGTTACGCGCTTTCCAATGGCGGACGGCGTGGCTTGGGTTCAGTTGCTGCGTTTGCCCAATCATTTCATCGAGGGTTCGGAAGCCTAATTGCGCCATAATTTGGCGGACTTCTTCGGCGACGAAAAAGAAATAATTGACGACGTGTTCGGGCTGTCCGGCGAAGCGTTTGCGCAGGATAGGATCTTGGGTTGCGATGCCGACCGGACACGTTCCCAAATGACACACGCGCATCATGATGCAGCCCTGCGCGACAAGCGGAGCCGTGGAAAAGCCGAACTCTTCGGCCCCCAAGAGCGCGGCGACAACCACGTCGCGGCCCGTTTTCATTTGCCCGTCGGCGGCGAGTTTCACCTTGCCGCGCAGGTTGTTTTTGACCAACACTTGCTGCGTTTCGGCCAGCCCCAACTCCCACGGAATGCCCGCGTGCTTGATGGACGACAACGGCGATGCGCCCGTGCCGCCCTCGTAGCCCGCGATGAGGATATGATCGGCGTGCGCTTTGGCGACGCCTGCGGCGACCGTGCCCACGCCGACTTCGGCAACCAGTTTTACCGAAATGCGGGCGCGCGGATTGACGTTTTTGAGGTCGAAAATAAGCTGCGCCAAATCTTCGATGGAGTAAATATCGTGGTGCGGAGGCGGCGAAATCAGGGTGACGCCGGGCGTGGCGCGGCGGATTTGGCCGATGTAGTCATCGACTTTGTGGCCCATAAGCTGCCCGCCTTCGCCGGGTTTGGCCCCCTGCGCCATCTTGATTTGCAGTTCGTCGGCGCTGACCAGATATTCGGTCGTGACGCCGAAGCGACCCGACGCGACCTGCTTGATTTTGGAGCGTCGGTCGGTTCCAAACCGGGCCGCATCTTCGCCGCCTTCGCCCGTGTTGGACTTGCCGCCGATTTGGTTCATGGCGAGCGCCAAGCCTTCGTGGGATTCGCGCGAAATGGAGCCGAGCGACATTGCGCCGGTGGAGAATCGCTTGACGATTTCGCGGGCGGGTTCGACTTGGGCGAGCGGAACCGGGCCGGACGCGCGGGGAACGAGGGTCATCAAGCCGCGCAGCGTCGCGGCTCGCTCGGATTCCGCGTTGACGGCTTCCGAAAATTCGCCAAACGTTTCAAATGAGTCGGTGCGAACGGCTTTTTGCAGGAGCGAAATGGTTTCGGGGTTGAAGGCGTGGTATTCGCCGAAACGCCGCCATTGGTACTGACCGCCGGGTTCCAGTTCGAGGGAACCGTTCAAGTGCGCTTCGGGGTAGGCTTCGCTGTGAAGCTGGCGGGCTTCGCGCTCCAGTTCGTCCATGCCCACGCCCTCAATGCGAGTCGGGGTTCCCGCGAAGTAGTCGTCGATGAGGCGCGAACTGAGGCCGACGGCCTCGAAGATTTGCGCGGCGCGGTACGACTGCATGGTCGAGATTCCCATTTTGCTCATGACTTTGAGCAGGCCTTTGTTGACGGCTTTGACCAGATTTTTGCCCGCTTTTTCCGGCGTGATTTCTGAAGGAAAGTATCCTTGCCGGTGCAAATCGTCGAATGTTTCAAAGGCGAGATAGGGGTTGACCGCGCTTGCGCCATAGCCCAAAAGGCAGGCGAAATGATGGACTTCGCGGGCGTCGCCGGATTCGACGACGAGGGCGACGCTGGTGCGCGTCCCTTGCCGAATCAAATGGTGATGCACGGCGGACACGGCAAGAAGGGAGGGAATCGGCGCGCTGTCTTGTCCGACGTTGCGGTCGGTGAGGATAAGAAGGGCGCAGCCGCGCTCGATGTATTCGCTGGCCTTCCAGCACAGGCGCGTCAGTTCGCGGGCCATTTGCCCGAAGGGTTTTCCGACCGGGAAGTGCATCGGGAGTTCGGCGTAGCGGAAATCCTCATGGGTTTCGGTTTCGGATAAACGGCGCAGTTTTTCCAAGTCGTCGTTGGTTAAAATCGGGGTGGGCAGGCGGACTTGGCGGGCGTTTTCGGGTGTTTCGTCCAAAAGGGAACCGCTTTTGCCGATGTATCCGGCAAGGCTCATGACGAGGCTTTCGCGGATGGGGTCAATCGGCGGGTTCGTGACTTGGGCGAACAACTGCTTGAAGTACGAATACAGGGGCTGCGGGCGGTGCGACAAAACGGACAGGGGCGTGTCCGTGCCCATCGATCCGAGGGCTTCTTCGCCGCCAATCGCCATCGGGGTTAGAAGGAGGCGAATGTCTTCCGACGTGTAGCCGAACGCTTTTTGGCGGGCGACAATGGTTTGATGGTCGCTTCGATCCACGGGTTCGGGTGTGGGCAGGTCGCTTAAGTCCACGCGATTTTTTTCGAGCCACGGGCCGTAGGGGTGCTGCCCGCAGACCACGGCTTTGATCTCGTCATCGGACACGATGCGGCCCTCGTTGGTGTCCACCAAGAACATTTTGCCGGGCTGCAAACGGCCCTTTTCCTTGATGGTTTCGGGCGGAAACGGAATAACGCCGGTTTCGGACGCCAAGACGACCAAATCGTCGTTGGTCACGGTGTAGCGGGCAGGGCGCAAACCGTTTCGGTCGAGGACGGCCCCGATTTGCACGCCGTCGGTAAAGGCGACGGCGGCGGGGCCGTCCCACGGTTCCATGACGCAGGCTTGATATTCGTAAAAGGCGCGCTGGGCGGGTTCCATTTGTGCGTTTTCCGACCATGCTTCGGGGATCAGCGTCATCAAGGTATGGGCGAGCGAATGGCCCCCAGCGAGCATCAGTTCGACGGCGTTGTCGAGCGTGGCGGAATCCGAGCCGTGCTGCGACACGAGCGGGAACAGTTTGGGTAAATCTTTTCCCAACACGCTGGACGACAAAGCGGCTTCGCGGGCGGACATCCAGTTGCGGTTGCCGCGTATCGTGTTGATTTCGCCGTTGTGCGCCAAAAAGCGGTAGGGGTGCGCGAGCGGCCACGAGGGGAACGTGTTCGTGGAAAACCGCTGATGGACAAGCGCGATGGCGGAAATGACATCCTCATCGACCAAATCGGGATAAAAGCCACGCATTTGGTGGGGCAAAAGCAAGCCCTTGTAGATAATCGTCCGCGACGAAAGCGAGGGAATATAAAAAGAGTCAGGGTCGGGAATGCCGGTCGCTTCCCTAACTTCGGCCTCGACGACCTTGCGAATAACAATCAGTTTGCGCTCGAACGCGGCTTCGTCGCCGACGAGCGGGCCGCGCCCGACGAAGAACTGCTTGACTATGGGTTCGGACTCGCGGGCCAATTCACCAATCTTCGTGCCGTCGGTGGGAACGGTGCGCCAGCCTAAAAAACGCTGCCCTTCTCGCCGCACGGTGCGCTCTACGATTTCCTCGCACAACGCGCGGGCGTGGTCGGCCTGCGGCAAAAACGCCATACCGACGCCGTAAAAGCCAACGGGGGGCAAGTCGCAGCCGATGGTTTGACACTCGCGGCGGAGGAAAACATCGGGAATTTGCAACAGGATTCCCGCGCCGTCGCCCGTATTGGGGTCGCAGCCGTGCGCGCCGCGATGGACGAGGTTGTCCAGAATGGTCAAACCCATGCGCACGATGTCGTGGGATTTTTGGCCCTTGATGTGGGCGACAAAGCCGACCCCGCAGGCGTCGTGTTCCCACTCGGGGTCATATAAGCCGGTTCGCGTTGACGTGGATTGCTGTGGCGTGTTGCCGGAAAAACGGTCGTTCAAACTGCGCCCTTCAAAACGTCCTCCTTTGGCGGAAAAAGGTTTCCGAACCAAAACGGCGGCGCTGCCGAAAGAAAGGGCGTTTCCGTTGAATTGTGGATATTTATGCTACCACAAAGCAGGCGGAGAAACCAAGCGGGGCGACGTTTTGCCGGGCCGTGAACGACCCGTCTCATACAGTCGGCTCTCCGAGCCAAGGCAGGAAGGTTCCTGATTTTGTTGTGGCTTCCGCGCGGCGGAGCGTCAAAACGTGAACGTAAACGGATAGGTGCTTGCCGTGGGCGTGCCGTTGACGAGGGCGGGAATGAATTTGGCGCGCATCAAGGTATCGGTGGCCCGTTTGTCGATTTCGGGATTGCCGGACGAGGATTGCAGGGTGACGCCGGAAACCGCGCCGGTCGCATCCACGTCCAAGCGGACGCGCAGGGAGATTTTCTTGTCGCCGGTTCGCAGATTGGCGGTAAGGTCGGGGTTCTGCAAAGCGACGATTTGCGCGGCGCGGGTAAAGCCAAGCGGTTTCAGGGCGACTGCCGCAACGGGCGGCGTGGGCGCGAACGGCGTGGGCGGCTGCGGCGTTGGTGTAGCGGATGGCGCGGTCGGGGTCGCGTAGGGAAACGAAACCGGGGCGTTGGCAAACGACGATATGGGCGTGTTGGGCGTCGGGAGCGGCGTGGGAGCGGCTACGGGCGATTGGGTCGGCGCGGGGCGCGGTGTTTGGGCGGGAATGGGTGTCGGCGACGGGACGGGCGCAAACGCAGGCGTGTCGGTCGGCGGAACGGGCGGCGTTTTTTCGTCGGCTTCTATGAGCGTGACTTGCGCGGCGTCGGGCGACGTTTCGGCGATGACGGGGGCTGCGTGTCGCGCCCACAGGCCCGCGCCGCCCAAAAGGAGCAGGTGCGCGGCAACGGACACGATAAGGGCTATGCCGATGCGCGGTTTCAGCGTGTCGTTTGGGGCGGGTGAAATGTCAAAAGCCGTCATTGGTTTGCGCTTGCTCACCTTGATTGTACCGGGGGCGAAAAAACTTACCATTGTTTTGCCCAATCCGGCGCAACGACGGGTGAGAAGCGGGCCGCGTCAAAGTCGGCGAGTTCCTGTTCGTGCAGTTCGCCGTTCTCGTTTAGTTGTCCGACGAACAACTTTCCCGCTCGCGCAAACACCAAACGTCCACGCCGATCCCAGTCCGCCCACTCCGCGCCGTTTAGAGATGTTTCACCGCTCTCATGCCGGATGGTGAATTCAAATCGCTGTTTATGACTCGTGTAATTGCTCGCCATAACCAGCGTGAGAGGAGTGTACAGGTTCGGCTTTCGATAAATCAAAGGTTGCTCCGAGGTACTGTGCACTTTGAAAAAATAGTCTTGTTCCGAGGGACTGTAAGATTTGAAAGTGTAGTCTTGCTCAAACACCCAGCCATCTCGTTCCAATCGAGGTCTTAGCACTGGAGCGTCTTCCCCGTGCGCGTTCGGATTGTCAATCACTTCGATTCCCTGCGGCACATGATTCGGGTGAGGAACCGCTTGGTTTGGGTGATGATTTAGCCACACACGCTTGTTTGTCTCGAACTGTCCGCCGCCATGCCAGCAGTTACCTTTGGGCCACAAGGCGAGCGCCGTCAGATACGGAGGGCGGCTAATCGCCGTCCACGCATAGGTGTATCCATTGTTGTCGCGGGTCTTGCCGGAAGACTGTCTGGCAAAATAAATCATCAATTTACCATTAGGAGAAAGGTCACATCGTTGCTCGTAGATGCGACCGTGAAACCATTGACCCGGCTCGAAGATGTCTTTTCCGGTGTTCCAACGGATAATTTGAACCCATTTCGAGGGGCCGCGCCGAAAAATGACGCCCGTGTTTGCGTTGCGCGCCATTATAAAAAACAAGCGGCAGTGAACGGGTTCGTCTATTTCAGCGGGTTCTGAAGTTTGTGACATGGTAGAGCCTTTTCACAATAATAGTATCCGTTTTGTTATCAATCCCGACAGCGGTGGCGCAAAAGAGGAACCAAAATAAATGCGTGGCGTTTTCAACAACAAGCCTTTAACGCGGCGCGATTTCGGCTATAATTAAAGCATTGATTTTGAAAGCGCGGCTTTAGAAAGCACTGCTTCAATGATTTGGTTCGGGTGCGGTTCATAAGGAAAAACCCAGCGATGATTGATACTCCTTTTCGGCGAATGAAACGCGGGCCAATGCTTGCGACAGCGGCGAGCGCGGCACTTGTTTTGCTGACGTTCGGAACGACGGGCTGCGGCGGGGCGGGAACGCCCGGCTTGTCGAACTTGAGCAACAACCGCGCCAACGATTTGACCGACCCGAACCGCAATGGAACGCGCGGGGATACGGTTGCGACTGGGCGCGTGGGCGTGTTTTTGACGGCGACGACCTTTGAAACGGCCCCGCCGCCCGCCCTTGACGCCGTCCCGACGAGCGCGGATTTGCCCAACGGCGAACCAGCCGACGCGCCGGAAGTAAAAGCGACCAGCGACAAGGAAGCGAAAGCCGCCACAGCGAAGGGCGAAGAAACGGCGAAGCCCGTCGCAGAACCTAACGCTGTGCCGGACAAAACCGTGCCCGCGACGGCGGAACCCGACGCCAAGCCCGCGCCCAAAGCGGCCCCCGCAACGGCCCCGGCTGCGTCTGCACTTTTAACCAATGGCGACGAATTGCCGCCGATTGCTCCTGCTGCGCCCGATGCAAAACCCGCGCCGGAAGCAAAGCCTGTGACTGAAGCCGTTGCTCCCGCCGCTGCCAAAAAAGATGCGCCAGCCGACGTAAAAGATGCGGTTCCTGTCACGCGCGCCAAAACGACGGATGCCGCCAAAACGTACAACCATATTTGGGCGACGATCCTCAAAGTCGAACTCATCGATTCCGGCGACAACAAGGCGACGACCGTTTGGGAAGACGCGGGCGGAATGACGGTCGATCTGCAAACGCTCCACGATAAAAACGGGCGACGGTTCGCGCTGATTACGAGCGCCGCCGTTCCGTCGGGGCGGTCGTATGAGCGGGTTCGGCTGACGTTGGGCAATGGGTTTGAGTTGTTTACGCCCGGCAGCGAAACCGGCACGATTGCGCCGATTTCGGACACGCTGGCCCGCGACGTGGAAGGGCGGCCCATTGTGTCGTTCGGGCTTGCGCGGCCCCGCGATTTGGGAACCGGCAAAGACGCTTTGTTCGTGGACTTCGATCTGCGAAAGCTGCAAATCGACAACGGGCGCGTTTTGCCGGTTGTGCGCGAAAGCGGAACGCGGGCGGAGGTCGCGGGCGGCGAGGGCGTGCCGTCGCAGCAGAACGCGCAGGCGTTCGCGGGGATTGTTACCGAATGGACGCCCGGCAAAAAAGCGGGCGAGGGCGCGTTTACGCTTGCGACCGGAAGCGGACAAACCGTGACCGTGCAAACAACCAGCCAAACCGGCGTGTGGAATGATGACGGCAAGCCATCGCCGGTTCTCGCCAATAACAAGCGCATCCGTGTCGCGGGTCGCTTGAACGTGCAAACGGGCCGCGTTATGGCCGAAGAAGTTGCCGTGTATCCCGCCGCGAACGGCGACAACGCGCTGGGCGCGGCGGCGGCTTCGGCGGCAAGCAATCCGCCGCAAACGGGCGGCGGAACGCCCGGCATACAGGCCGCCGCCGAGCGCACAGGAACCGGCATAAGCACGGCTCCGATTGCGCTGGCGTCGGAACTCGCGGCAGCGAGTGCAGCGCTTGCGAATACGCCCGTCGCAGTTCCACCTGCGCAAGTGGTCGGAACCGTTGTGCGCCCCGATGAAACGGCGGGAACGCTGAGCGTCAAACTCAAAGAAGTCGGCGGAATTGTGCCGACGCAAGGGATTGTGTCCGTTCAGGTTTTGCCCAATGCCGTGTATCGCGGTGTGGGCGGCATGACGCTCGACCGGGCCGGGTTCTTCAAAGACGCGGGCAAAGCGGGTGGCACAACGTCGGTTCGGGCCGAAGGGGACTACGAAACGGCGACCGGTGCGTTCAAGGCGTCGCGCTTGGTTTTGGTTCCCGCAATGGCAACGTCGGTTCCACCCGCGCATACGGTGGTTGTGCAGGGCGTTCCCTCGAAAGCGAGCGTCAAGAACGGCAGTCTGCAGGTCGCCAATTTGACCGAATGGGAGAACATCGCCGCCTCCGACGGCAAAAATCCCGTACAGATTGTGCTAACGGCGCAAACGGAACTGCGGAACGAAACCAAAGGGTTTATCGCCCGGGAAAACTTCTTCAAGGCGATTGACAGCCCGGACGAAAAGAACGGCCTTAACGTGCGCGTCGAGGGTACGTATGCAAGCGGCGTTTTGACGGCAACGCATATCGAACTGCGGCCCGCGACAGGCAAAGACGACGTTCCGGCGATTGCCAATCCCAAAATAGTGAAGGGTGACAAAGAAGGCGACGTGAACACCGCCGAAGCCGCGAAACCAAGCGACGACGAACCGGAAACGCCGGTTGCTGCGTCGCCCAAGAAGAGCGGCAAATCGTCCGCGCCCGTCGCGCCTTCGACAATGCCGGTTCCCGTGACGCCGCCCACGATACCATCGCCGCCTGCGGTTTCGCCCGCTAAAACGACGTTGTAGTCGCAAAGTAAACAAGCGAGAAGGCTAAAAAAAGCCGTTCCAGTTGGGGCGGCTTTTTTCTGTTAGCCCCCTCCCGTCTCGCTTAGGCTCGCCACCCTCCCCCGCAGACGGTAGAGGGTTCCGGCAAACTAAAAAACACCTGCGATTTTGCACCCGGCTTCATTCTTTGTAAACCCTCTACCGCTTGCGGGGGAGGGTGGTGAGCCTAAGCGAGACGGGAGGGGGCTAAACTTGCCCCGTCCGATTTGAAGGAAAGCCGGGCGTGGGCGTCTGAATGGTTGGTATGAACGAGCAAGCCAATCAAGCCGATTCGATAAACGCCGCCGCGCCGAAACTTCCGGTGCGAGCCGTCACGCTGTTTTCCGCCGGAGTTGCGTATCTGCTGCGCGAAGGACAAATGCCGGGCGGGGCGCAGGAAGCCAGTTTAACGTTTCGTACGACGCAAATCAACGATATTTTGAAGTCGCTCGTTTTGCTGGACGACGGCGGCACAGTGCAAGCGGCAACGTACCCGTCGCGCGATCCGGTTGGGCGGACGCTGGAATCGTTTGCTATTCAAGTGACGCATAATACGAGCCGGGCGGATTTGCTGGGGCAGGTACGGGGCGCGCCCGTATCGGTCGCGCTCATCAACGGCGAAACGCTGTCGGGGCGCGTTCTTGGTGTGGAGCAAAACGAGGAAACGCTGGGCGATTCGGGGCGCATTGTGACGACAGAAACGCTGGTTTTGCTGGGCGACGAGGGAATTGTCTCCGCGCCGCTGCAAACCGTGCGTTCGTTGCGTCTTTTGGACGCTCGGCTGGACGGGGAGTTGCGCGATGCGTTGCAGGCGCTCGCATCGGGCAGCGACGACGCTCGGCGCACGGTCACGCTGCGGTTCGCAGGTGAAGATGAGCGAACCGTCCGTGTTGGGTACTTGGTCGAAGCGCCGCTGTGGAAAGTGTCGTACCGGCTCGTTTTGGATGACGACGGCGGTGAAGCCGAAGCCCCTAAGCCGTATTTACAGGGCTGGGCGATGGTGGAAAACACGACCGACGAGGATTGGGACGGCGTGCAGTTGTCGCTCGTGTCGGGGCGGCCCGTGTCGTTCGTGCAGGATTTGTACCAACCGCTGTATGTTCCGCGCCCGGTTGTGCCACCGGATGTCATCGCGTCGCCGTATCCGCAAACGCACGGCGGCGATTTAAGCAAGGAGATGGCGAGCCGTGGCGGCGTGGGGGGCGGGGGCGCTTTTGGCGAGTCCGCTTATGAGGGAGCGTCGTTTGACGATGGCGCATATCCGGGCGCTGCGCCCGTGATGGCGGCCTCAATGCCGATGGCGATGCCCGCGCCCGCCCCGCGTTCGATGGCGATGGCGAAAAAGGCAGATTTTCGGCAATCCGCACCCGCGCAGGCCGAAGCCAAATCGGTCGGGGAACTGTTCCAGTACGATGTGTCCACGCCGGTTGATTTGCCTCGCCAACAGGCCGCCCTTATTCCTATTGTTTCCGGCGACGTAAGCGGCGAAAAGTTGAGTTTGTACAACGCAAGCCGCGATGCACGCTTTCCCATGAACGCCGTGCATATCAGAAACACGACCGACTTGCATTTGAAGGGCGGGCCGATTACGCTGTTCGACGGCGGAACCTATGCGGGCGAGGCGCGCATGGAAGATTTGCCGCCCGGTGACAAGCGGCTTCTCACCTACGCTGTGGATTTGGCGGTGGAGTGCGAAATGCAAACCAGCAACGCAGCGCGCTGGGAAGCCGGGGCGACGATTGTACGCGGCGTTCTCAATGTGACCTACAAGCAGACGCGCGAAGCAAATTATACCGTCAAAAACAAGGCGAAAACCAAGCGCGTCGTTTGGGTCGAGCATCCATTTGCGTCCGATTGGAAATTGATTTTGCCCGAAGGCGAACCTGCTGAAAGAACGGCGGAGTTTTACCGGTTCGCCGTGCCCGTTGCGGCGGGCGAAACGCAAGCGCTCAAAGTTTCCGAAGAGCAGCCATACGGGCAATCCGTGACGCTTTTGTCCACCGATGTTAGTACGATTTCCTTTTATATGGAGGGCGACGCGACCTCGAGCCGTGCTCCCGCGCTCAAAAAGGCGCTGCAAGAGGTAATCGCGCGGCGGGCGGCAATCGACGATTTGGAAAGCGACGCAAGGCTGCGCGAAGACGAGCGCGACAACTTGACCGAAGAGCAGGGGCGCATCCGCGAAAATATGGCGGTTCTCGATAAAGGCGCGGCTTTGTACCGGCGTTACACGAACGAACTCGACCAACAGGAAAACCGTTTGAACGAATTGCGCAAAGAGGTTTCCAAACTGCGCGCGGACGCCGACAGAAAACTGCGTGAGCTGCGCGTATATCTGGACGGGCTAACGGTGTAAAACGGGGAAAAGGCCCCACAACAAACCATGACGAATTCACGAAACCGTTTCTTTTTTCGGGCCACGTTGGTGAGCAGCGGGCTGGTCGCGGCGATGCTTGCAGTCCCAACGACGGGTGCGTGGGCGCAAACCAAAGGGGCGTCCGTTCCTATGGCGGGCGCGGCGCAGGATAACACGCCGACGCGGGCGCTGCCTGTGAAAGCGGTGACGCTGTTTTCGTCGGGGGTTTCGTTTACGTTGCGCGAAGGCGAAGTGACGGGCAAGGCAACCGTTCCGCTTCAATTTCGCACGACGCAAATCAACGACATTTTGAAGTCGCTCGTTTTGCTGGATGAAAACGGAACGGTTCGGCCCGCCGTTTTGCAGTCCAAAGACCCGATTGGGCGCACGCTGTCCGGGTTCGCGGTCGATGTGTCGCGTCCGCCGTCGCTTGCGGATTTGCTCAATCAACTGCGCGGGGCGAAAGTGGTTGTGGAAGCGGGCGGAACCGTAATCGCTGCCAGCACGCAAACCGAAAAGCGGACGCTGCAAGGGCAAATCGTGGGGGTCGAAGGCAGTGACCGGGGTAACGGCGGCTTCGGTGGCGCGAACGCGGCGTACTTGTCGGTTTTGGGCGACAACGGATTGCAAACCGTGCGCCTAAGCGAAGTAACGAGCGTTCGGCTCCTTGACGAGCGGCTCAATCAAGAGTTCAAGGATGCGCTTTCGCTGCTTGCCGCCGGATCGGACGATAAGCGGCGCACGGTCGCCCTGCAATTCGACGGTAAAGGAACGCGCCGTGTGCGCGTCGGGTATGTCGGTGAGGCCCCGCTGTGGAAAATCTCGTACCGCCTGTTGCTGGGCAATGGGGGCATCAGCGGAACGGGCGGGAGCGGCGACGATAGAAAAAGCAGTGCGCCGTATTTGCAGGGTTGGGCGATGGTGGAAAACACGACCGACGACGATTGGCAAAACGTGCAGTTGTCGCTGGTTTCGGGCCGCCCGGTATCGTTTATTCAAGATATGTACCAGCCGTTGTACGTTCCGCGCCCGGTGGTTCCGCCGGATGTGATCGCGTCGCCGTATCCGCAGCTTGCCGAAGGCAGCATTGACGACAACCGAAGCGACGCACCCATGAAGGCAGGTACGGAAAATCGGCCTGTGATTGCCGGGAGGCGCGGAGGGGTGAGCAACGGTTTTGCTGGCGGTCTTGGCGGGGGAGGTTTCGGCGGCGGTGTGCCGGGGTCTTTGGGTGCTCCCGCGCCTGCCGCTCCCAATCTCATTTCCAGCGATGCCGACAACTCGCTCATCGTCGATTACGCGGCGCGTGGGTCGGTAGTCGCGCAGGCGTCCGGCGAAGCGGCGGGGGAATTGTTCCGCTATAACATCACCACTCCCGTCACACTGCCACGTCAACAGGCCGCGCTCATTCCCGTTATCGCCCAAGATGTCAAGGGCGAAAAAGTGTCGGTTTTCAACGCGGATTCAGGCAGTCGGTTTCCGCTGAACGCCGTGCGACTTATCAACAACACGAGCCTGCACCTTAAAGGCGGGCCGGTCACGATTTTCGACGACGGCGTGTATGCGGGCGATGCCCGCATGGAAAACGTGCCGCCCGGCGACAATCGCCTTTTGACCTACGCCGTGGATTTGAGCGTCGAGGGCGAGCGGCAAAATCAAGGGAGCAGCCAAACGGAAACGTCGGTGTCCATCCGGCGCGGAGTGCTCATCACGGCCCGCCGCGAAAAACAGGAAACGACCTATTCGTTCAAAAACAAATCGGACAAAACGCGCACGATTTTGGTCGAGCATCCGTTTTCCGCCGACTATACGCTGATTGCGCCTGCCAAAGCCGACGAGCGCACGGCCAAAGTGTACCGGTTTCCGGTCACGGTCGCGCCGGGCAAAACCGAAAAACTCTCCGTCGTTTTGGAAAAGCCGATTTATGAAAGCGTCGAGCTAATCAATCTGGACATTGACGGCCTGCTCGTTTTCGTGCAGCGCAAAGGCATCAGTGCGGATTTGAAAACCGCGTTGGAAGAAGTCGTGACGCGGCGGCGTAAAATCGGCGATTTGCGAAGCCGGGCGACCAGCATGGACGCGGAAATCGACGGCATCAACAAAGATCAAGAGCGCATCCGCAAAAATATGGAAGCCCTCGACCGAACGTCGGCCCTGTACAAACGCTACGTTACGCAGCTTGACGCGCAGGAGTCGCGCATCCAAAAACTGCGCGACGAGTCCGCGCGGCTCAAGAACGAGGCAGGCGACACCGAGCGCAATTTGCGGGCCTATCTGGACGGCTTGAACGTTTCCTCATAGCCCGGTCGGCTTGTACGGCATTTTTGCCTGTGCTATAATAAGCGGCAATGGAAACGCAAAATGCGACCGCCCCTGTTGCCGCTTCGCAAACCGTCATCCGAACCGGCGCGGCGGAGGAAACCGCGTCCGAAAACGCTGCCGTGCCCGGCGAAACAAACGCGCCCGTTGAGATGGTCGCGGTTCGCAGACGCAGTCGGCGGCGGCGGAGCAGCCATCCCGACCGCGCGGAAACCCCGCTGCGGCGATTTTACATTGCTCTGCTGTGCGTGGTCGTTTTGCTAACGAGTTTTGCCATTCTTAAGCCGCTCCGCGACGCCGTCAATGGCTGGGTTGCTTCCGTCGCGCCCGTTCTGGGTCACTTGGGAATTAGCTTGGAAGTCGTGGCGCTTATTATCGCCGGGTTAGTTTTGCTCTATTTGATGCCCGGCATGGAAGACCGTATTTTGCGCTTTTTCGGCATTCACCGCGACAAGCGCCGCTAATCGCGCCCGCATCGCTTAGACACCGCGAACCCTCTTGCCACTGCCGCAAATTATTTTTTATTGCTTCGCTTCGCTCGCGCTGGGCTGGATCGGCGTGGCGTGCGAGTATTTCGCCGGGGCGCGCCGCGCCCGCCGCATGGAAAATTTGCCGCCGTTTGCGGATGGGGCGAACGACGCACCGCCCGTTTCCGTTGTGCTTGCGGCCTGCAACGAGGAAGCGAAACTTGCGGGCGCATTTCAAACGCTTCTGACGCAAAACTACCCCGGCCCACTGCAAATCGTCGCCGTAAACGACCGCTCCACCGACGCGACGGGGCGCATTCTCCAAGAACTTCAGTCAAGCGCGCCGCCGACTATTGAGGTCGTGGTCGTCCATTTGCGCGAACTGCCGCCGGGCTGGCTGGGCAAAACGCACGCTTTGTATCGAGGAGCCGAACGCGCGACCGGCGACTATCTGTTGTTCACCGACGCCGACGTAAAATTTTCGCCCGATTCCCTATCACAGGGCGTTCGCTTCGCGCAGGAAAACCGGCTGGATCATTTGGTCGCGTTTTTCGGGCTGGAATTGTTCGGCTTTTGGGAAAACGCTTTTGCGCTCTGTTTCTCGTTTTTGTTCTTTTTGCGGTTTCGTCCGTGGCGCGTTGCCGACCCGAAAAGTCGGGCGTACGTTGGAATCGGGGGCTTCAATCTGGTCAAGCGCACGGCGTATGAGCAAATCGGGACGCACCGCACCCTCGCCCTCGAAGTCGCCGACGACATGGAATTGGGCCACAAAATCAAGCAAGCCGGATTGCGGAGCGCGGTTATCGGGGCGGAAAACGAAATCACGGTGCGCTGGCAGGATGGCGGCGTGGTTGGCTTGATGAACGGCTTGACCAAAAACGCCTACGCCGGTCTGGATTATTCGCCGGTCGTTTTGCTCGCTTCGTCGGTTTTGCTTTTGGGGACGGTTCTTGCGCCGGTTCTTTTCTTGATTGCTGGGCCGACGCCGGGTATTCGTATCGCCTGCGCGGTTTCGCTTGCGGGCATTTTCGGGATTGGCGCGTATCACGCCCGAACGGGAAACATCAAGCCCATCTTTGCGCTGACGCTTCCGATTTCCACACTATTGCTCATTTATGTGATGTTCCGCTCCGCGTATGTGACGGAGAAAAACGGCGGCGTGACATGGCGCGGCACATTGTATCCGCTTGCGCTGTTGCGCTCACACGCGGTTCCACCGGAGCCGCCTGTTTTGTAGATGGCCTACAACAAAAAACGCGCGTTTGGGCTATAATAAACCAACTTCCCAAGTTCCGAGAAAAGGCGCGGCGTGGCGGCAGCAACCAAACAATCAGCGGCGGACGCAGTAACCGAGACGGTTCCGCACGCGGCGACGCGGGAAAACGTCCGCCCGGTTCCCGCAAGCCGCCTGCCCGAAATTACCGGGCCGGTACGGCTGGGAAAGCGTACCAAAGAACTCACGCTGCGCCTGCCTCCGCAGTGCGTCGTGGTTATCGACCACGCCGATTTGGACGCGGTTGCCGCCCGCGCCCTTGTTGCCTGCCGTCCGCTTGCCGTACTCAACGCGGCCCCGTTCGTGACCGGGCGCTATCCGAACCGGGGGCCGAGCGTTTTACTCGACGCGCACATTCCGCTGTTTGAAATCGCGCCGCAAAGTGATGGCACGACGCCCGATTTATTCGCTTTGCTCCGTGACGGCGAAACCATTGTTTTGCAGAGCGGCGAACTGCGAATATCAGTTGGCGCGAACGCAAACCAAGCGTTATGCCGATTGGAGCCTTTGACAAGCCCGCTTCTTCACAGCCGACTGGAAGCGGCCCGCGCGCATTTGGACGACGAACTGTCGGTTTTCGCGCAAAACACGCTTCGGTATTTGGAAAAAGCCGACGAGCGCGCCCTTTTGCTTGACCCTATCGCAGTTCCGGCGGTAATGACATCACTTGCCGGACGCCCGGTTTTGGTAGCCGTCCGGGGCGACGGCTACGAGGACGATTTGCGCCGCCTGTTGCCGTATCTGCGCGAGCAAAAGCCGGTCGTTATCGCGGTTGATGGGGCCGCCGACGCACTGCTTGCACTCGGCGTTCGGCCTCAGATTTTGCTCGGTGATATGGACAGCGTGTCCGATCATACGCTGAAAACCTGCGCTCAAAATGGCGCGGAAATTATCGTTCACGCTTACGCGAAAAACGATGGCGAAACCGATGCACCGGGTTTGGTGCGCGTGCAACAGTTGGGTTTGAAAGCGCAATCGTTCCCGGTCGGCGGAACGAGCGAAGACGCCGCGCTTTTACTCGCCTATGAAAAAGGGGCGGATTTGATTGTCGCGGTCGGCACACACACCAACTTGGAGGATTTTCTGGACAAGGGCCGGGGCGGTATGGCGAGCACGTTTTTGGTGCGCCTGAAAGTCGGCAGTCGCTTGGTGGACGCGCGGGGGGTGTCCAAACTTTACGCGATGCGCCGCAAAAAATCCGACGTTCCCGCCCTATTTTTGCTCGTCCTTGCTGCCGCCTTTCCGCTGCTTATTTTGGGCCTCAATACGGGCGCGGGGCAGATTGCGTGGCGTTCCATCGTTGTTTGGCTGCGTTTGTTGTTCCGACTGCACTAAATTATGTCCGAGTTTCGTTTTCATATCGCGTCCCTTGCCGCTGTTTTTTTGGCGCTTGGTATCGGCATTTTTGTCGGCACGGCGTTTGTCGGCGCACCCGCCGTGGATCGGCAAACGCGGCTGATTCGGCGGCTTGAAGAAAATGTTTCCACGCGGCTCAAAGAAGCCAGTGAGCGCGAAAAAAGCGAGGAAGCCTTGCGCGGCCTGCTGCCCGGTGTGGTGCATAACAAACTTGCCGGGCGGCGCGTC
>CAXTBP010000024.1:0-43450 GCA_964241985.1 uncultured Armatimonadaceae bacterium
GGGTAAAATGGGTGTGTGAAAAAAACGCCATCTGCGCTGCCGTATGTTTTGGGTGGGGCGGCGCTGGGAGCCGTGGTTTCCGCGCTGCCGTTCGGTCTTGCGTGGGCCTTTCTGCATCCGCCGCGCAGGCGGCACAAGCGAACCCCACAGTCGCTCGGGGCGTCGTTTGAGCGCGTTCGCTTGGTATCCGCCGACGACGTGCGCTTGTCGGCGTGGTTCGTGTCCGCGCCCGAAGACGTTGCCATTAAAGGCGTCGTCGTCGTTTGTCACGGGTACTACGGGAACCGCGAGCGGATGCTGCCGTACTTGGCGTTTTTGCATCGCGCGGGCTACCACGCCCTCCTTTTCGATTTTCGCGCGCACGGTTGGAGCGGCGGGCAGATGGCGGGTTTCGGAACCCGCGAGCCGCAGGATCTCACGGCGGCGATTGATTGGGTGGAAGCGCGGCCCGATCTCGCGGACTTGCCGCTGTTTTTGCTGGGCGAAAGCATGGGGGCGTCGGTTGCGCTGCTGGTCGCCGCCGTCGATACGCGGGTGCGCGCGGTCGTCGCGGATTCGCCCTATGCCCGGTTCGACAGCGCCGTCGAAGGCCGCTTAACAATGGCGTTCGGGCCGAAAGTAACACCCATGATTACGCCGCACACGAAACGGGCCGGAGAAAAACTCTTAGGCGTCGCAAGCACGGCGATTGCCCCGATGGACGCCGTCCGCGCTATCGCACCTCGCCCCATTCTTCTTATTCACGGCCTCCAAGATACGCTGATTACGCCCGATAACGCCCGCCGTATTTATGATGCCGCGCCCGGCAATGTCGAACTATGGGAAGTCGAAGGCGCGAAACACGTCAAATCCGTGTATGTCGAAGGCGAAAACTACGCCCAGCGCGTTCTTGCCTTTTTAGATGAAGCGGCCAAATGATGGAGCCGCCCCCGCTTTCCGGTGCGCCGCCGGTTTATTTTTCCGTACACCGCGCCCGTGTCGCCCGCGCCTTGTCCTACACGGGAGCGGCACTTCTTTTCGCCATGCCTTTTTTGCTTTTGCTGCTTTTTGTTTGGGGCGGCAGAAACAGCAGCACCGTTCCCTTTGCCGGGCGCGAGATCAACATGGATTTGATTGCCGCGCCGTTTGTTTTGGGCAGCGTGGTATGCAGTTTGGCGGGTTTCCTGATGGGCGTGATTACGCGGAAAACCGGTGGCGCGAAAGCGTTTTACGTGGGCGGCGCGACGCTTTTTGTTTGGCTGCTCGTCGCGGGCGCGATTGACATCGCCGTAACGCGGCAAGTCAATCACCACTACAAACGTACCGCCCGCTAAGAAAGAACCACTTTTTTGACGGACATTCCACCTCTGCCGCATCTTTCCGGCCCTACCCCCACCTCCCGCACAGTTAAATACGGCTACGCCGCCCTCCTACTTTCGATTGCCGCATGGGCCGTTTTTATCGGTAGTTTTTTCGTCCTCGTGCTGAACGCAGAAACGCAAAGTACCATTTTAGCTTTGCCGCGCTCCAACTGGCAGATAAATCGTGCTACCGTTGGCAGCCTTGTTTATTTGTCAAGCGGGTTGTTTGGCTTGACAGGCATAATCGCTGGCGCAAACGCGCGCGAAAACGCCACGGGAAAAGTCGGCCTGATTGCAGGCAGCGTTCAATTTGGATTTTGGACGATGTTTTGCTTAACCGCATTATTTTTCGGAAGTGGTTAATATATGGTCAATTTTTGCGTGGGCGGCCTACCCGGCTCAAACGCGGCAGTATCAGAGACGGGCGGCGAGCCGGGGATGCGCGCGCAAACGGAACGCGAGAATGAGCAGCGACACGCCGGAAATAAGCGCATACGCGGCGATGAGATACGACAAAACGGCTAAACCTGCAACAGGGGCCGAAACGAGCGCGATGCCCAGCAATACGGAAATCGCGCCGCTGATGCCAAGCGCCCATTCGTTTTCGATTTCGTGGCGCAGCCGAATAGCGGACACGATTTCCAAAACGCCCGTCACAATCGCCCAAATCCCGACGACATACACCAAACTTGCCGCAAACTGAACCGGCGAAATCAGCGCGAACAAACCGACGATAATTCCTAAAATGGCCTGAACAACGAGCGTCCACCAGCGTTTCGCGCCGTTTTCATGGGCGCGCAATCCGGCAACCAACAAAAACACGCTGTCCACCAAAACGTAGACGCCAAAAACAAACGTTAAAGCGGCGACCGTATGCAGCGGGTTAAACAGCGCGAACAAACCGAATAGGAGTACGAGCGCGCCGCGCACGGCGAGCGCCCACCAGTTTCGAGACAAATGGTGCATTAGAAATTCCTTCGCATTGGGCATACCCGCTTTACCACCTTTGCCCAAACCCGCACTGTGTTGTTGCGTTCTTTTGCCGTGTGGCGTACCCTACAAAAAATAGGTTCGTTTTTCGCGGAGGAAATTTTCGATGCCTTTGGTTCCCGCTCCGGTTTCGCCCGATTTAATCGCCGCTTTCCATAGCGACGGGTTTGCGGTAGTGCGCGGTTTGTTTTCGCCCGAAGAGATTGCGGAAATCCGCGACACGTTCATGCGGCAAAACGAAAACGGCCCGGTTCCCGGCTTATCGGACGCCGTTTATAAGAAGTTAGACGCAACGGATCCGCTCGCGTTTTACCCGCGCATGATGCACCCGCACCGCCACCCCGAATTGCCGGTCGGCCCCCTTGCGACGCGCTTTATGTTAGACGCCCGCTTGTATTCGCTCCTCCACGCCTTTATGGACGAGGAACCGGTCGCGGCCCAAAGTATGTTTTACTTCAAACCGGCGGGGGCGCGCGGGCAGGATTTACACCAAGACAATTTTTACCTGCGCGTGGCCCCAGCGACGTGCTGCGCGGCGTGGCTCGCCATCGACGACGCCGACGAGGAAAACGGGGGCATGGTGCTCGTTCCCGGCACGGGCGAGGCCGATGTGGTTTGCCCCGGCAAATCCGACCCCAAAGTGTCCTTTACAGACGCGCACGTTCCGGTTCCCAAAGGCTACGAGGCGCAGCTTGTGCCCTTAAAAGCGGGCGACGTGTTGTTTTTCAACGGCAGCGTGATCCACGGCTCGTACCCGAATACGTCCCAAGCCCGGTTCCGCCGTTCACTGATTTTCCATTACGTGCCCCGGCACAGCGCGGAAATGGCCTCGTTTTATTCGTCGCTGACCTTCGACGGCGAAACCGTCGCCATCCCCGACGCGACTGGCGGAGGCCCCTGCGGAACCCCCTTCGCGGAAAAAGTCGTGCATTAGCCCAGAGAGAATTCAAACCACCAAGACGCCAAGAACACCAAGGTAAGAATAGAAAAGATGACAAAGTTAAAAGAGTGGAGCGTGTGCTTTTTCTCTGCCCCTTTGTTTCTTCTTAATCTTCTCTTACCTTGGTGTTCTTGGCGTCTTGGTGGTTTGAATTCTCCGGGTTAAGAAGGGCAAGCCCGCCGCCGCGCCGAACCTAAGTGCGTAAACCTTATGGCAAGTGTTCGCGTTAAGCAATTAGTTAAAAAGTACGACCAAACTATCGCCGTCAACAAACTGGATTTGGAAGTCGAAGACGGCGAGTTCATGGTGTTTTTGGGGCCGTCCGGGTGCGGAAAAACCACGACCCTTCGCTGCATCGCGGGGCTTGAAATCCCCGACGGTGGCGAAATCACGATTGGCGAAGAGCCGGTTACCAAACTGCCGCCGTCGGAGCGCGACATCGCGTTTATTTTCCAGTCGTTTTCGCTGTATCCGCACATGACCGTGCGCGAGAATTTGGCGTTTCCGCTCCGGGCCGTCAAAACTCCGGCGGCAGAAATAGAGCAGCGTGTCGGCGATGTGGCCCGCGTTTTGCACATCGAAAAACATTTGGATCGCAAGCCGGGCAAACTGTCGGGCGGCGAAATGCAGCGGGTCGCTATCGGACGCGCGATTGTGCGGCGGCCCAAAGTGTTTTTGATGGATGAACCGCTCACCGCCCTCGACGCCAAACTGCGAACCGAAATGCGGGCCGAAATCAAGCGTCTGCAATCGGACTTGGGCGCGACCACGATTTACGTCACGCACGATCAGCTCGAAGCGATGAGCATGGGCGACAAAATCGCCATCATGTACGGCGGGCTTTTGCAGCAGGTCGGAACGCCGACCGAAGTGTACGACAACCCGCGCAATTTGTTTGTCGCCGGGTTTATCGGGTCGCCGAGTATGAATTTGCTGCCCGTTAAGCGCACCGGCAACGACCTCATCGTCAGCGGGGCCGACAGCCAGCACGACAGTTTGCGTTTGCCTATCGCGCCCGATGCGCTAACCCGCTTCGCCAACGCACAGGAAAACACGGACTTGATGCTCGGCGTTCGCCCCGAAGACGTTACGTTTGTGTCCGGGCCGTCGCCGGAAACCCTGCCCGCGCCGGTTTATTTGGTGGAGCGTTTGGGGGCGGAAAATATCGTCAACGTTCAAATCGCGGGGCACGTCGTTAAAATCCGCACCGCCCCGACGTTCGCGGCCCGCGCGGGCGATTTGCTCAACGCCCGCATCGACCAAACCCGCGCCCATCTGTTCGACGCGCAGTCCGGCCTCGCCGTGTCGGGAGCGCACTAATATGGGCTTTCTTTTGCGCGGCGCGTTCGCCCAGTGGGCCGAGTTTTTGAGTATCGTGCTGATTTTGATCGGCATCGTCGCGTTGTGCCAGCCGTTTTCCGCGTTCGTGTTTCGTATCGGTTTCGGCATTTTGCTCACCGGCTGGGTTGGCTTGACCGTTTTTTCGCACCGCAAACCCGTTATCAATAGCGAGTAAAAAAGCGAGTAAAAAGATGAACCAAAATGTAACGCAAGAAGATGCCGCGACTGCAAAAAAGAACTGGCTGGAAAGCCGCACGGCGCTCTGTGCCGCGTCCTTTATCGTGTTTTTTCTGTGCGGCCTATGTTCGGTTGCGAGTCAAGCCTATTTGCATGATGAGGTTTGGACGCGGACGCAATTTTTGCAGGCGGCTTCCCTGCGCGCGCTCGTCGCAGTCATCCTTTTCAATGGCTTCTACTGGCCTATTTTCAACCGGATTACGAAAAAGAAGTAGCAGAATAAGCCGGATAAACGAAGCGAATACCACCCGGTAAAAGCGCGGGCAAAGCGGGTCAAATGTGGGATAATGGAGGCATGAAATTTCGCCCGCCGTTTAAGCCGATGGCTGCCCTTGCCGCGTTTGCTTCCGTTGCTGCCGCTTCTTCCATTTTTCTTTCGCCCGCTTCTGCGCAGCGACAGCGCGAGGCGGGAAACCCGTTCGCACCGCCTGCGGCGAAGTTGCAGTACTCGCCTGACCGAGACTATGACCTCAAACACGTTGCCGCGACGCTGACGATTGATTATCCGAAGAAGCAGTTTATCGGCGAATCCGTCAATACGCTGTCGCCGCTTCGAACGGATTTGAGCGTCGTTCGGCTCCATTGCGGGCGCAATTTGGAAGTGCAGGGCTGCACAATCAATGGGGAGGCCGCTCCCTTTACGCGCGACGGCGATATGCTGCTCATTCGCCCGGCCCAAGCGGTTGCGTTTGGTAAAGACAGCAAAGTGGCCGTGCGCTACTCGGGCGGCTCGGCGCAAGGAAGCGGCTTCGGTCAGGGCGGCGGCGGGTTCCACTGGATCGTTCCCGGCAGTAGCAATAATGCCGACCGCATCGGCTTTTGGACGCAGGGCGAAACGTCGGGGAACCGCTTGTGGTGTCCGACGTGGGATTATCCCAACGATTTCGCCACATCGGAAACGACGGTCACGTGCCCGATTGACTGGACAATCGTTGGCAACGGTCTCAAAGTGTCCGACAAGGAAAACAAGGCGGCGGGTACGCGCACCGTCCATTGGAAATTGAACGAGCAGCACGCAACCTATTTGTTGTCGCTTGTCGGCGGGCCGTTCGATACGAAAACGGCGAAATGGGATGGTCGCCCGCTCCTTTATGTCGTACCCAAAGGCAAAGGTAATCTGATTGACGCCAGTTTCAGCGACACGCCCGATATGCTGTCGTATTTTTCCGACGTTACCGGCGTCAAGTATGCGTGGCCCAAATACGCGCAGAACGCGATGTACGATTTCGGCGGCGGCATGGAAAACGTGTCGGCCACAACGCTTGGCGAAGGTAGTTTGACGGATTTTCGGTCGGGCTTCCGGCGCATGGCGAGCCTGAACTCGCACGAGTTGGCCCACCAATGGTTCGGCGATACGGTCACATGCAAAAACTGGGGCGATTCATGGCTAAATGAGAGTTTCGCCACGTTCTTCCAATCCCTGTATTTCGAGCACAGCCGGGGCAAAAACGCCTACGACCGCGAAATCGCAAGCAATCAAGCCGCGTACTTGAACGAGGCAAGGCGGTATCAGCGGCCCATCGCAACCCGTTTGTACGCCGCGCCCGACAATATGTTCGACAGCCACGCCTACCCGAAAGGCGGCGACGTGCTGCATACGCTCCGTCGTCAGGTTGGCGATAAGGCGTTTTTCACGGGCATCAATTTGTATTTGACGCGGAACTACCATCAGCCCGTGGAAACCTCGGACTTGGTAAAAGCGATGACGGACGCGACCGGCATCAACATGGCCCCGTTCTTCGATCAATGGGTGTACAAGCCGGGCCATCCCGTCCTCGATTACGCATGGACGTATGACGACGCGCAGAAAGCCGTCGTTGTGACGCTCAAGCAAACACAGGACACGAGTAAAGGCATTCCGCTTTATGAAATCCCCGCCCATGTCGGCGTGATTTCGGGCGGGAAACTCACGCGCCTGCCGCTTCCGATTGCCGCAAGTCAGGAGCAAACCCTGACGCTTCCGTTCGCATCGCGCCCGGATTCCGTTTTGCTCGACCCCGACCACGACTTTTTGAAGCAAGTCGTTAGCGCGCCGCCCGCTGAAGCGGAATTGCCGTTCGTCGTGCAGTACGCCCCGAGCGGCATTGACAGGTCGGACGCTTTGAACCGATTGCTTGCGGGAACCCAGAGCGACGCGAACGTCAAAATCGCAAGCGACGCGGTCGCCAAAGACATGGAAGCGTTTCCCGCGTTTTCGACGATTGATCCGCTGGGTAATTTGAAGCGCGAAGATTTGCGCCCCTTGTTCCGCGCTCAGCTCAAATCGCCCTCGGTTTCGCGCCGCACGGAAGCCATCAACGCGCTGGGTCAACTGCCCGCCACGCCCGAAGACACCAAAATTCTGCGCGCTCTGATCAACGACACCGAATACTACCCGGTCGTCGCCGCCGCGACGCGCGTTTTGGGCGCGTGGGACGCAAAAACCAATGAGGACGTCATCAACAAAGCGGCGCAAATGAATTCGCTCGGCGAAGTCGTGCGGCAGGCCGCGTTTGAGGCCGCCGCGCAGGACGCGACTTCAGGCGTGCCGATTTTGGTCAATGCGTCCAAAGCGAGCAATCCGCCCGCCATTCGGCAGGCCGCCCTTCGCGCGATGGGCAGCGTCAAAGGCGACGATTCGCAAACGCGGGCTGCGCTCCGCACCGCCTTGCACGAAGACAACACGCAAATCGTCCTCAGCGCGGCAAGCGCGATTGTGCAGCGCAAAGACAAAGACTTGCTGCCCGATATGAAAGCCGTGCAGCAGTCGCCGCCCAAAAGCGCCGGGCCGCAGTTGGGTACGATTTTAAGCGCCTTCGTACAGGCCCTCGAAAACGGAACGGACATCCCCTTCGGTCGATTTCGCGGCGGCGGTGGCGACTAAACGCATGGAAAATAGATAAAATGGCAGAACAAAAACCGTGTATCGGCTTTGTGGGTTTGGGAATTATGGGCGGCGCAATGGCCCGCAACTTGGCAAAAGCCGGGTTTGAACTTACCGTGTATAACCGGACGCGCGAAAAAGCCGTCGAGTTCGCAAACGAAACCGGCGCGACTGTCGCCGATTCGCCGATGCAAGCCGCCCAAAACGCCGATTTGGTAATTTCGGTCGTTTCCGACGTGCCCGATGTGTACCAAGTGTATTTGGAGGACGACGGCATTTTGCAGTCCGCCAAACCGGGCATGGTGTGCGTGGACATGGGAACGGTTGGCGCAGACTGCGCCAAGCGCGTCGCCGAAGAACTTGGGCGCAAGGGCGCGGGGTTTGTGGATGCACCGGTTTCAGGCGGGTCGTGGGGCGCGCAGCAAGGGACGCTTTCCATTATGGCGGGCGGATCGGAGGCCGATTTCAACGCGGCCCTGCCCGCCTTTGAAGCGATGGGTAAAAAAATTGTCCATTGCGGCCCGGTCGGGTCGGGGCAAACCGTCAAATTGATTAACCAGATCGTCGTCGCCGTGAATTTGGAATCCACGTGCGAAGGCTTGGCGTTCGCGGAAAAATCCGGCGTGGACACGGCAAAAGCCCTCGATGCGGTCGGCGCGGGCGCGGCGGGTTCGTGGGCGTGGACAAACTTAGGGCCGCGCATACTGCAAACCGACTACGCACCCGGCTTCAAAATCGCCCATCAAATCAAGGACTTGCGCTTGGCTCTCGAAGCCGCCGAAGCGATGGGCCAAAATCTGCCCGGCGTCCGGCTCGCTTTGGAGCATCTGCAAACCGTGCAGTACCAAAAAGAAGGCAACGGCGACTTGGGCACGCAAGCGATGATCGAGGCGTTGCGGTAAATGGCACAAAAAAAGAAGACGCCGCAGTTTTCGCGGCAAACCGTCAAACTTGCCGACAATCACGGCTGGCGCGGCACACCCGGCTATAAAATTTGCGTCATTGGGCGCGGCGACATTCGCTTTGAATATCCCGATTCGTGGGTGCTTATCCCGACGGAAAACTCGCTCAAAATCCACGACAAGCCGTACCCGGACGACAGCATGGTTTGGGAAGTGTCGGTTCTTAAAATGCCGCCGATTGATTGGAGCCGCGCCCCGTCGCTGGACTATTTGCTGATCGACAATATGCACAAGCAGGGCGCGCTGATTACGCCTGACCAAGTGCATCGCTTGGAAATACCGGGCCTCGATTTGGTGTGGGCGGAGCGCGAAGACGTGGACAAGGACAACGGGCAGCCCGTCATTTGGCGGCAGGCGCACTGCCGACCCGGCGGGCACTATGTCGGCCCGGGTCTGGTCGGCGTTATAACCTACGGCTTTTGGAAGCGCATCTACGAGGAAGCCGACGCCCACTTCAACCACATCGCTTCAACCATCGTCATGGGCGAAAAAATCGCAGACCCGTCGCTCGGCCCCGCCCGGCCCAATTAACTGTAACCCAATGCCGCTAAAGGATTTTATCGGTAGCGACTTTCCAAACTGCTGCCGCCAACTGCGCTAATGCCTCGGCTTTGATCTTGGCGTCGCCGATTTTGTCAATCGTTTCCCGCGCACCGTTGAAATCGCCCGCTTCTCCTTGCGCTGCCGAAATTTGACGTAGCAGAAGATGTTTGCCTATGTATTCAGGAATGCCCTCTGCGGTTTGCAATGCTCCCAGTAAATCCTTTGCTGTCACCTGCGCTTCTCCAATGTCGCGCAGGATGTAGTAAGAGGAATCATCACTGCGAAGAGCTACCTGATAGGCCTCCGAAGCGGTTTGTCTTGCCCCCATAAGGTCTTGCGCTTTCGATTGCGCGCCCGCTACCGCAATTAGGGATTCGGTTTTGTGACGGTCATTGCAAAGGTTGACCGTTTGGCGGGCGGCAACAATGTCACCTATTTCGGCCTGTGCTATGGCTATGACGTGCAGCATCTCAGATTTTGCTTGGTTGTTGGTAAGCGCATCAACTGCTTGCATTGCCGCTTCTGCGTTCCCTGCTTTGATTTGCGCCACCGCGATGCTGTTAAGGGCTGACGGTTTATATCGTTCGTTGAATACATCTGTTATAGGCAAATCAGCAGCAATTTGCTGGGCAACTAAAAGCGTTTGCGATGCCCCGCCTTTGTCCCCTAATTCAAGCTGCGATTCGCCAATTTCCCGCAAAATCATAGACTTCGTGAGATCTAAGTCGCTCGTAATGGCAATGACAGCGTTTCGAGCCTCGACGTAAGTCTGTGATGCTTTCGACAAATCGCCCATCTCTTTTTGCACTGCCGCGATGGCTCGGAGTGTGGCACATTTATCGTCGGGTTTTGTTATACTATCAACGGTTTGCTTGGCTCCTTCCACATCGCCTCGCTTTGCCTGCGCTTCCGCGATTTGGCACAAAGCCGATGATTTATCGTAGTCGTCGGTAATCGCTTCCAGCGTTCGCTTGGCATCAAGTATGTCACCTCGCCCTGCTTGCGCCGTGATGATATTGCGAAAAGCGTCCGAACGGTCGCGGGGATGGACAAGAGCGTCCACGGTTTGTTTGGCTGCCGCGATGTCACCGACGCTAACCTGCAATTCAGCGATTTCCATTAAGTCTCGAATGACGGCAGGAACAGTATGATTGCCATCTATTCTGCCAATAGTAATCGCTGGTCGCTCGTCTTTGGTTTGCGCGGTAGCGGCTGCGGCCCGCTGGACTTCAACAATGGTCTGCTTTGCCTCCGCCAGATCGCCCATCGAAGCCTGCGCTTCTACAACGATACGCAAGGCTTGAATTTTTTTAACGGGCGCGAGTGCGGCGGAGGCAAAGTCATGGATTTGGGAGATGGTTTGCCGGGCGGTATCGGTATCGCCCATGCCGACCTCCATCTTGGCGATTTGAGACAACGTGTGCAAACCCAGCAGCGGACTTTCTTCCTCGCTAAGAAGCGCGGCTTCTTTGGCTGCGACGAGAGACTTTTTAGCACCTGTTATTTCGCTCGTTTTAATCTGCGTTTGCGATATAACGACGTGAAGAGCCAGTGCGCGTGTCCAAGCATCGGAAATGGTCGCGGCTGTTTTTTGCGCTTCATCGAAAGTGTTCTGAAATCCGGTCAAATAGCCCGCTTCATGTTGCGCCTCCGCGATATTAGACAGCGCAATTATCTTTTGCGATTTGGCACGGTCGGGGTCTTCATCTTGCACTGTACGAGCGATTTGCAGAGCTTCCTCAAAAAGTTTCAGGGCGGCGTTTCTGTCACCGGCTTTAATTTGCACCTGCGGTTTTTCGTTAAATCGCATGGGAATCGTACCTACCTCTTTCCAACTAAACGCATCAAACCACGACAAACCGACACGGTATTGTACTGTATAACAGGAAGCAGAAAACCAGAGCCGCGAAAAACGCGCGGCTACGCCACTTTACTTTTACGAATGGTGGGATTTATGGAGCCGGTACGTTGGGGAGTTTTAGGATGCGGGTCGCGCGTGTTTGGGCGGCGCATGGTTCCCGCATTTGGGCGGGCGGCGGAGTCGGCGCGGCTGTTCGCGGTCGCGTCGCGCAGCCAAAGCAAGGCCGACGAAGTCGCGGGGAATTGCGGGGCCGAGCGGACTTATGGTTCGTATGAGGCTTTGCTTTCCGACCCGGACGTAGAGGCCGTGTACCTTCCTCTGCCCAACGATCAACACGCCGAATGGACGCTTCGCGCCTTGGCGGCGGGCAAGCACGTTCTGTGCGACAAACCCGCCGCGCTAAATTATGCCGACGCCGAACGCATGGCGAACGCGGCGCAAGACGCGAACCTGCGCTTGATGGAAGGCTTTATGTGCCGCCATCATCCCCAACATGCCCGCGTGAAAGAAATCATCGCGTCGGGCGAAATCGGCGAAGTAGTGCATTTTCATGGCGTTTTCACGTATCCTTCGGATAACAGCGCGGGCGGTATTCGCTGGCAATCGCAAACAAACGGCGGCGGCGCGTTTTGGGATGTCGGCGTGTATCCGGTGAATTTAGCCCGCTTCTTTTTTGGCGAACCCGACGCCGTTTTTGCCGCACCGGTTTGGGACGACGAAACGGGCGCGGATCGACACACGTCGGCGGTTTTGGAATGGACGGAAACCGGGCGCACGGCGCAAATCGTCGGCGGGTTCGATCAAGCGTTCGCGTCGTTTTACGAAATTACGGGAAGCCGGGGTTCGGTGCGGGCGGAGCGGGCATTCCAAGTCGGCGAAAACGGGGTGACGCTGACCATTCGCACGTCGGGCGCAAACGGCAAGGACGAAATACGCACGGAAGCCTTTCCGCATATCGACCAGTGGGCCGAAGAAATCCGGCACTTTTCCGAATGTGTCCGCGATGCAAGCAAGCCACTCGAACCCGGTGAAAACGGTTTGGCGCAGACCCGCGTCACCAATGCGTTGGTGCGTTCGGGCCGCGAAAAGCAGCGCGTCGAGGTCGGCTAAAGCGCGATGCGATCACTTATCGGCCCGGCAAAAAGAGCCGGGCTTCACTCTTTGGGAACTCCCTGCGCGCGCTTTTTGTATCGGGTAACGGGTATAAAGAAGCGGGGCGGCGTAACGTTCGCGTATGTTTTTCGCCCGCAACGACATTTGAATTCCTCGTTTTTATGGCTTTGAACCTCCGCGAAGACATCGCAAATATTCGGCGCAAAGACCCCGCCGCCCGCACCGTTTGGGAAATCCTGACGTATGCCGGGCTGTGGGCGGTTTGGAGCCATCGCATCGCGCACTACTTGTGGAACCACAAGGCCAAGTGGGCGGGCCGCGCGCTGTCGCAATGGTCGCGTGCGTGGACGGGCGTGGAAATTCACCCGGGCGCGACGATTGGACGTCGGTTTTTCATCGATCACGGCGTGGGCGTCGTCATTGGGGAAACGGCTCATATCGGCGACGACGTTCTGATGTACCACCAAGTCACGCTCGGCGGAACCAGTTTGGACAAAGGCAAACGCCACCCAACGGTCGGTAACAATGTGCTTATCGGGATGGGCGCGAAAATCATCGGCGCGATTACAGTCGGCGATAACGCTAAAGTCGGCGCGAACGCTGTCGTCACCCGCGACGTTCCCCCGAACGCAACCGTGGTCGGCATTCCGGGCAAGGTCGTCAAGCGCGACGGCGTGTATTCCGCCGCTGTCACAAACCCCATTCCTGCCTCGCTCCCGGTCGTGATGGACAATACGCTCAATGCCGCCGACCCGCAGGGTGAGCTTATCGGGCGGCTTCTGCGTGAAATGGACGAGCTGCGCGAACGTATCGCGGAACTCGAGCGCGGAACGAACGGTGAGCCGGGCGAACCCAAGCCCCTACCGTCTATTACCTTGTCCGGCGATTGGCAGCCCGAAGACATCGAAGCCGTCGCTTGACACTCATTTTGCGCGGCTTTGTGCAAAAATAAGCCCTTTTTCCTATACGCGGTTCCGAAAATCCCGGCATTTTTCTGATACAATGGGTGCGAGCGCGGAACCACCTCCCAAATCTATTCTCCGCCGCGCCGCGTATTTTTTGTTCGCTTTGCCGACTTTTTTGTGAGCCGACACCATGCCCAAAACCGATTCTTCCGATTCTACGACTTCTGTTGAAACCGCCGAAACGCGCCGCAAACCGTCGCCGGTTGCTCTTACGGCAATCGTGACCGGCGCGCTTGTTTTCGGTGCGGGTGCAACCGCTTTTGGCGTGCGCGCCGCCCAAGCCTCCCGTGCGGGCGATGGGCAGAAAGCGGGCATCATTGCGCCGGGCGTCAAAATCGCGGGCATTCCGGTCGGCGAACTGTCCGCCGATGATGCGTCCACTAAAATCAAATCATGGGCGCAAACCAAAGGGCAAACCCCGGTAACGTTCATCGCGCCGGTTTCGGGCCGGAAATGGAACGTGACGCTCTACGATGCGGGCGGTCGCTGGGATGTCGCAAATGCCATTGACAAAGCGAAAACCGTCGGCCAAAACGAAACGTGGTGGGAACGCTTCAAAAACGGCGGTGACCGCGCCGTTTACCATGTCGATGTGCCGGTTCCGTTTCAACTGAGCGAAGACAAACTCGACAAGCATATCGCCAAAATCGCCAAAGCCGTGAACCGCACGCCCGTCAATGCCCGCGCCCGCATGGGCGAAAACCATCAACTCGTGCTGGTTTCGAGCGAAGAGCGCGGCGTTGCGCTTAACGAAAAAGAAACCAAAGCCGCGCTGCTTAAAGGCGGCCCGCAAAATTTGCAAAACGGTGCGACGGCCAAACTCGTCATTGACGAAACCGACGCCAAAATGACCGCCGATGACTTGGGCAAAGTATCGAGCCTGCTTGCCGCGTACCACACGGATTACGGTTCGTCGTCCTCCAATCGGCGGCACAATATCGAGCTTGCCGCCTCGCACATGGACGGAACCCTCCTTGGCCCCGGCGAAACGTTTTCCTACAACGCGATTGTCGGGCCGCGTGAATCGCATTTGGGATGGCGCGATGCCCCGACGTATCAGGATGGGCAGGTGGTTCCCGGCCCGGGCGGCGGCGTGTGCCAAACGTCCACGACGCTGTACAACGCGGTTTTGCGCGCGAACCTTGAAATCGTCCAGCGGTCGCACCATTCGATGCCCGTGCATTACGTCAATCCCGGATGCGATGCAACCGTGGCGTATGGCGACATTGACTTTCAATTCCGCAACAACACGAGCGGCCCGGTTATGGTTTCGGCCCGCGCCAAAGGCGGCGAGCTAACGTTCGCGCTGTTCGGCACGCCGGATGCCGTGCCCGGTAAAATCCGCATCATTTCCGGCGATCAGCACGGAACTCGTTCGGGCGGCTTCACGGTTTCGACCTACCGTGAAATCACCAA
Source organism: uncultured Armatimonadaceae bacterium (assembly GCA_964241985.1). Lineage (GTDB taxonomy): Bacteria > Armatimonadota > Armatimonadia > Armatimonadales > Armatimonadaceae > CAXTBP01. The sequence continues at coordinate 14,572 of CAXTBP010000024.1, forward strand.
AGCGGACGGCAAGACCGAACGCAGCCGCCTTTCGACCGATACCTATATGCCCCTCGTTCACCGGGAAACCGCGTCCGCGCGCCCGCGCCGCCGTCGCCGCTCGCGCCCCGCTGCGGTCGCTTCGGCCCCACAAGCGCCTCGCACAACCACTCCCACGGTCGCCAAAGCGCCCAACAACGGCGTGTAATTTCGACTAAAAAGCAAAGGCCCAACGGTTTACAAACCGTTGGGCCTTTTTTGTACTTTATTCGTTTTTGCCCGATAGTGTGCGGCGGGCTTCGCGGTCGCGGTCACGGTCGGCGATGGCTTCGCGTTTATCGTAGAGTTTTTTGCCTTTGCCGACGCCCAGTTCCATTTTGGCAAAGCCGCGCTCGAAGAACAAAGAAAGCGGCACGAGCGTCAAGCCTTTTTGCTGCGTGATTTCCGAGAGTTTGGTCAGTTCGTGCTTGGTCAAAAGCAATTTGCGCGGGCGAATGGGATCGACGTTGAAGCGGTTCCCTTCGGCGTGCGGCGTGACGTGCATCTGATACACGAACGCTTCCCCACTTTTTTCGATGCGCGCGTAGGATTCGGCAAGGCTGACTTTTCCGGCCCGCAAAGATTTGACTTCGGTTCCCACTAAAACGAGGCCCGCCGTTAGGTTGTCCTCGATGTGATACTCGAACCGCGCCCGGCGGTTCACGGCAACGGTTTTACGCCCGCCCGTTTTGTCGTCCTTTTGTCCCATAATGCTTGGTTATACCACAAAGCGCGGGCGCGTAAAGCGGCGCTTAGTAAACGTCATCGGTCGCGCTGCCGCTGAAGGCGTAGGAGTTGAGGTCGGCACGGTATTTGTCGCTGCTTTTCTTAAAGTCGTCGCTTTCTTTTTGGGCGGATTCCGCTGCGGCGGTATTTCCAGCCTTCTGCAAGGTTTCTATCAGCGTTTTGTAGCCGATATTTGTAATCGCAATGCCGACTAACGGCTCCATAATGTACCTGCCGAATTTGGGGTCGTCTTTGGCGGGGGCGTCTCCAATGACTTTTTTGCCCATTCCAACGAGGGCGCGGCTTGCGCGAAGGGCTTCGCCCGTATTCTTTTCCGGCCCGACCATTACCTCAGCGTAGCCCATCACGGAGCGGGCCAACTCCCGCAAACGCGCGCTTCCTTCCATCGCGGTTTGTTGGCTTTGGTGAACGAACGCATTGTATTTCCATGCTTGGGCGAGCAGTTGGGGCACGCTTTCCTCGTACAATGGCGCTTCGTAGCGCGGCAAGGCGTTTCCGGCCACGATAATATCAACGGCCTGTTTGCCGCGTTTGCGGGCCGCATCATTGAGCACGACGTCCAACGTGGCCTGCTTTTCTTTCGGCGTTGCGTTGCGGTTCCCACTCGGCCCGGTCAGGCTGTAGGGCGCGAGCCGGAATAAAAGGCCCGCTTCTTCATAGCGCGGCCAAGCGTTCGCCTTGTCGCGGGCCTGCGCCCGGTGCAGATAATTTAGCAAAACCTCAATATCGGCTTCGGTCGCGTTGGCAGATTGGCTCGTTTTTATCCTACTTCGGTACAGGAAATAGAGCACGTTGGCGTTTTTCGGTGCGAGCAGAACGGATTTTTCGTAGGCGGCAATCGCTTTTTCGGGCGCAGTGTCGTCTAAGCCATCGCCCGAAATCAGGTCACCGACCGCCTGCCAGTAAACGGCGTTATCCGGCGCAAGGTTTGCCGCCTGCTCGGCAGACTGCACGGCGGCTTTGCGGCCTTCCGGGGTGGAAAGCGCGCCGTCTTCGGGCCGCCCGGAAACCGGCAAAGCGTAGTGCTCCAACACGCGCAAGCCCCACGCCTGAACGTACAATGCCTGCGCTTTTTCGCCGGGCGTTTTTGCGAGTGCGAGGGAACCCTCCCACGCTTGACGCGCCTGTTTAGACAAATCGTTGACGCGAACGGCGGCTTCCTTGAACGTCAGCGTGAACGGTGTTTGATCGTCTTTCGTGTTGTACACGCGCGCGGGTGGAAGCTTGGGTTTCATCGAGTCGAAATCGGCGGCGCTCAACGTTTTCGGTTCTTCGGCTTGTAATTGCGCCCTCATTTCTTCCCAATTTTTGAGGGCTTTGGGATAATTCGCGCGCTCGTCGTTTCGCATTTGCGTAAACGCGGCGGCGTGCGCGATGGATGCGGCGCGACTTGCCAGCGCGCAGCCCAAGCCGATGGGATGCGAAAAATCGGTCGGCTCTTTTTGTGATGCCAGCCGAAACCGCTCGGCGGCTTTCTCATACGTCCGGCCTTCGCGGAGCATCCGAACTCCAATCGCGTGAAGCGTCGCGGCGGGCAGATCGTCGCTCGTTTCCGGCGGAACAGTTTGGGCATAGGCCGATGTGGAAAGCGGTGCGAGCGAAAGCAAGGCGCAGAAACGGCGGCGCGATAAAGGCGGCATATTCGTTCGACACGCGCGGCGGGCGTTCGGTTGCGGGCGCACTTTCAATACACGCTGTAGGGGAAGCCGCCGTTTGTGGTTTCCTGTGCGAGCAGGCTCGCGTTGACCGCTTTTTTGTAATCGGCGACACGCGCTTGAAAGGCGTCGTTTTCCTTCTGCGCGGCCTCGGCCCCTTCTTTGTCGCCCGCCGTTGTGTACGCTTGGATCAGCCCTTTGTACCCAATGGCACTAATCGCCGCGCCGACCAAACCTTGAATAACGGTCGTTCCTTTGCGGATGTCATCGTCGATAGGCCAGTCGGCGACGATGCGAAGGCCCATGCCGATAGCCGCCCGATTCGCCTTGACCGCCGCGCCGAGGTTGTTTTCGTGCTCGACCATTACTTGCCCGTAGCCCATTGTCGAGCGGGCCAGTTCCCGCAGGCGAGCGAAACCGCCGAAATAGGGTTGCGTCATCAAGCGAATGGTGTTCACGTTCCACGCCTGCGTGAGAAGCCGGGGCACGCTTTCCTCGTAGATCGGCAAAGCGTAACGCGGCAAGCCATTCCCCGCCGTAATCAAATCGACTGCCTTTGCCCCCTTTTGCCGGGCGGCGTTGTTCGCCACGGCATCGAGAGCGGCTTGCTTTTCCTTTGGGGGCGCATCGCGGTTTGCGCTCGGCCCCGTCAGGCTATAGGGCGCGAGCCGGAAATAAATCGCGGCTTCTTCATACAAGGGCCAAGCGTTTGCACGGTCACGACTTTGCGCCCGGCGCAAATAATCGAGCGACTCCATAAACGGTTCACCGGACACAACTGGGGGAGTGCTTCCCTTTGGCGATACGGGGTTTTGCTTTTCGTTGAACGCACGCAAATCTTTGTCAATCGCATCTTGGTACAGCCGGTACAACAAATTGGGATTTTTGGGCGCGAGCGCAATCGCTTTTTCGTAGGCCGCAATCGCACTGGGCTTGTCCGTATTCCACAAAAAATCGCCCAGCGTTTGCGCGACCAGCGCGTTTTCCGGCGCAAGGGCAGCGGCTTCTTTGGCGGCGCGCAAAACCTCTTCTTTGGTCGGCACAAACGACAGCGGCTTGTTCGGTTTAGGGCGGCGCGTCGGGTCTTTGGCGCTTGCTTCGTTTTCGTCGTCGTCTTTTTCCCAGCCAAGCAGGCTTAGCGGTGTGCCGGTTTCCCAGCCCGCGAGGGTATCGTGCAAAATTTTGAAACCCCATGCCTGAACATACCGCGCTTCGGCTTTTTCGTCGGCGGTTTTGGCAAGATCCACGCTTTTATCCCACGCCTGCCGCGCTTGCTGGCACAATTCGGACAGTCGGGCGCTCGTTTCGTCGGGCGTCAAACGGAACGGGGCTTGATCGTCTTTGGTGACAAAATCGCGGACGGGCGGCTGTTTGGGTTTGAAATCGTCGTATTTTTCGCCCGCGTAGTCGGCGGGGTTTTCGGCTTTTCGTTTTTCCCATTCGTCGCGCCCGGCTTCCCATGCCTGCAAGGCACGCGGATAATCGGCCTGCTCCCACGCCAAATTCCGTGCGAACGCGGCGGCATACGCGATGTAAACCGCGCGGGAAGCCAGCGCGCATCCCAAGCAGGTTTGATGTGCGGGGTTTGTCGGTTCTTTTTGCGCGGCCTGCGCGAATCGCTCGGCGGCTTTCTCGAACGTTCGCCCTTCGCGCACCATGCGTGTCCCCTGCGCGACAAGGGTTTCCACAGGCAAATCGCTTTGGTTTTCCGTCGGTGGCGCACCACAATGGGCAAGCGCGGCACGGGACGTTAGAACAAGCGACGCAAAACTAACGGAAACGCAAAAACGACGGCGGGACAACGGCTTCATATCAATTTTGACGTTTGACGCGGCGCATTGGTTACGGGCGGTCGTAGATTTGAAATAAAAGCGCGGTTTCGTCCTGCGGTATTCGGGCAGACCAGTCTTGGTAACGTTTTTCCCACGCCGCGCTTTCGCGGGTAAGGGCCTCATGGGCGTCCGGGTCGCGCTCGCTGGTGACGATTTTAAGCAAACCGTTATACGCGCTGCTGCCCAGCGTCGATCCGGCAATCGCCCACAAACTGCGAGCGTAGTTTTCCTCGCTCAACAAATCCGTCTCCGGTAGCGGATCACCCATCACGCGCATCCCGGCTTGCAGTAAAATCCGAAGTACACGCAGGCTTCCCGCTTCGTTTTTTTGGTCGGTTTGCAGGCTTTGGGCGTACTGACGCGCCGCCCACGCCATATTTTGAAAGCGCGTCACCGACGTTGCGGTTGCATCGCCGCCCGAAACGGTACCGTCGTGCCAATAGGTCGGCGCGTACCGCCATGCCCGCGCCAGTAAAACGGGCACGCTTTCCTTATAGCGCGGCGGCGCGAAACGCGGCAAAGTGTTAGCCCGCGCCATCGCGTTTATGGCGCGTTTCCCCACCGCGTAGCTGGCCTCGCTACGGTCGGCAGGTCTTTGTTCTATTGCTCCTTTCGCCGGGTTGGTGGAACGATCCCACGTACCGTCGATAAGCTCGCGGCTCGCTTCTTCGTAGCCGTACCAAGCGTTCGATTTGTCGCGGGCCTGTGCCCGGCGCAGATCGTCAAGGGCAAGCAGCGCGTCGGTTTGTTTTTCGCCGTACTGATACGCGGTTTCGCGGTCGTAGATCCGAACCCAAAGGTTCGCGTTTTTGGGAGCGAGCGTGGCGGCGCGGCGGTACAAAGCCGTGGTTGCCGCTTCGGAATTCGTTTGCTCCCGCATCACCGAAAAATCCGCTAACGCCTGCCAGTAAAGTGCGTTTTCAGGCGCGAGTTTCGTTGCCTCGTCCAAAGCGGCTTTTATTTGCGCGGCGGTCGGCAGATCTTTTAGTTCAAGCGGCACGGTTTTGTCTCGGTAATACCTGAACTGGGACGGCCTTTGCGCTTCGCTTTTCAAACGAGCGCGCCATGAACTGTCGTCGGTCAGGTAAAACTGCAATAAAGCCATTCCCCAACCGCGCACGTACTGCGCCTGCGCCTTGTCGGCGGGCGTTTTGCTCAATTCGACGCCTTTTGCCCAAGCCGCAAGCGCCTTTTCCTGCAGTTTGGTCAGCCTCGCCATTAGCGCGGGTCGTGTCAGTTCATACGGGGCTTTGTCATCCTTGCTGCGGATAACGATTTCGGGCGGCGGTTTCAGATTTTGCTTGTAGGCTTCCAAACCCGCTTCAAAGTCTTTGATTTCCGCCGCGCTCGCTTTTTTGTCCTCGATACGCTGACGAAACTGAGCCACTTCTTGCGAAAATTCTTTTGCAACCTCTTTATACGCCACGGTTTGGCCCGCCAATCGTTCGGCGAACGCCCCGGCCCACGCAAGCGACGCGGCCCGCGACGCATAGGCGCATCCGAGGGCGAGCGCGTAGTCGGCGTTGTTCGGGTCTTTTTCCAACCCCCGCGCGAAATGCGCGGCGGCCTTTTCAAACGTTCGCCCTTCTTTGAGCATCCGGGTTCCGATGCCGTACAGCATTTCCACCGGCAAATCGTCCGTCGCTACGCTCAGTGGCGCAAACGGAACCTGCGCGGAAAGTTCGCGGCCCGGCACGCCAAGCGCGGTGAGCAGAGCGGACACGCAAAAGCGGCGGCGAGATAGCGACTTCATATCGTTTTTATACCTTAGCGCAGGGGTTTGGCATAGGATAAGAAAGCCTCAATACTCCGCGAGGGTTTCATTTCCCATCGTCGCCTTGCGGTTTCGTTGATACGCGGTTTCCCACTTTTGGAAATCGTCCATTTCTTTTTCTATCGCCTCCGCGCCCTCAGTATCCCCGATTTTTTGGTACATCTTAATGCAATTTTTATAGGCGACGAGGCAAATCATGCGGCCTAAGCCGTAGTCTTCGTCGCCATTTTTTAGGATGCGCTCGCCCATTGCAAGCGCGGCGCGGGTTGCGTTTAAGGCGTCGCTTAATTTGTTTTCGTTTTCCGCCAAAACGTGCGTGTAGCCGCCGACCGCGCGGACGAGTTCCCGCAGCCGGGCGTAACTATCGAAGGTTTCATCGGACATCAGAAACGACGACGAGCGCAACGTCATTTTCCATGCCACTGCGAGAAGCGGCGACACGCTTGGCGTATACACGGGCAATTGGCAAATCGGCAGGGCGTTTGCCCGCGTGATTTGCGCGATAGCGCGTTTGCCTCGTTTCCGGGCGGTTTCGTTCAAAACGGAATCAATCGCAGCCTGTTTCTGTTCCGGTGTGGCGTCGCGCCGCGCACTGCCGCCCATCATCGCATACGGCGCAAGCCGGAATAGAAGGCTCGCCTCTTCGTAAAGCGGCCAAGCGTTGCTCCGGTCGCGGGCTTGTGCCCGGTGTAGATAGCCGAGTGGAACGGCAAGCAGGGCGTCATCCGGTTTTTGCAGTTCCGCTTTTTGGAACGTTTCCGACAATGCCGTTTCGCCTTTTTTCTCCGCAGGCGCGGCGGTTTTTTGGTACATCAAATACAGCAAATTTCGGTCTTTGGGTGCGAGCACAACCGCTTTTTCGTAGGCCGCAAATGCTTTCGCTTTGTCGGCCTCTTCCGCCATATCCCCGACGGACTGCGCGTAGCGTGCGTTTTTCTCGTCCAGCCGCGCCGCTTCTTCGATAGCCTGCATCGCGGAAGCAGCCGTCGGCGTGTTTGCCAGCGGTTTTGTGTTTTTGCCGTTGTTTGCGTCGTTCATCGGCGAAGTTTCGTCGATGGCCCCTTTGTCACTGAAAACGGCGAGCGACCAGCGCAGCACGGTCAAGCCCCACGCCTGCACGTACAACGCCTGCGCTTTTTCGTCCGACGTTTTGGATAGATCGACGCCTTTTTTCCATGCCTCCTGCGCTTTTTGCGAAAGGTCGGAAAGCCGCGCCGCCGTTTCGCTTTGCGTCAGGCGAAACGGGGCCTTGTCGTCTTTTGTCATGAACTGGTAGGACGGCGGCGCTACGGGCTTGCGATCTTCATATTCCTGATGGGCGTAGACTTGCGGACTTGTTGTTTTGTATATTTCCCAATCGGCGCGGCCCTCTTCCCATTTTTTGAGGTCAGCGGGATAATCGGCTTGCTGCTGGGCCAAGCTATTCGTATACAGCGCGGCCCGCGAAAGCGACGCGGCCCGGCTTGCGAGCGCGCAGCCCAGCGCACTCTGATGTTTGGGATTGGTCGGCTCTTTTTGCGACGCGAGCAAAAAATGCGCGGCGGCTTTCTCGAATGTCCGCCCGTCGCGGAGCAGCCGCGTCCCGATGGCGTGCAGCGTTTCGGCGGGGAGTTCGGCGGTACGCGCGTCAAGGGTCGGCAAGTCGTTTTGACGGGCGCGGGCGAAACCGACGGCAACTTGCGCGACAAGCGGAGACAGCAAAACAGCGGCGCACGCACGGCGTCGGGTTAAGAGCGACTTCATACTAAAAGAACGAGCGGCGCATTGGGTTGGTTACGCGCCGCGCGATCATCACTCATTGCGGTCGTAGGCTTCATAAATAGACGGCTCATCGTCTTGCAGGGGCAGGCCAGTAGTCCATTGTTTCAAACGGGTTTTCCACTGGGTCTGCTCTTCGGTTGCAGTCTCCAAAAAGTCGGCGTCACCGCTGGCCTTGGCAATCGTGACCAAACTGCCATAGGTAATCGAAACGAGAGACCAAGTCGATAGCGCCCGCACTACGCTTTTATCGTCAGGTATTATTTTCCCCGACGCATCGCGTCCCGTAGGCCACGGATCGCCCATCAACCGCAGTCCCATCGCGCGCAGCACACGCAAAACACGCAGGGCTTCGGCGATGTTTTTCTTTTCTTCCGCGAGCGATTCGGCATAAGCAGCACCGGTACGCGCCAGTTCCCGAAAGCGCGCTTGGTACGTAAAACGGGAATATTCATACCAGTGCGTGGGCACGTAGCTCCATGCGGTTTGCAAAAGCGGTGTTATGCTTTTTCGATATTCGGGCGGCGCGAAACGAGGCAGGCTATTGGCGCGCTCGATGCGGGCGACGGCGCGTTTCGCGGCAGCATACCCGTCTTCGGTACGCTGCGTGTCGCGGGCGGCTTGTTTTTCTTTTTCGCTGGCATCATAGCGCAAGGCGGAAAGCTTATTCCACGACGTTGTTTTGAGCAAGCGGCCCGCTTCTTCGTAGCCGTACCACGCATTGGATTTGTCGCGCGCCTGCGCTTGGTGCAGGTCGGCTAAAATTTCGTCGTCAGGCGGCGCACCGGTGGGTGTATTGCCGTAGGGCTTTGTGGTTTCGCGGTCGTAGACGTGGCTCCACAAAAGCGCGTTTTTCGGTTCGAGCGTGGCGGCACGGCGGTACAGATCGGTCGCTTCTTTTTCGGGGTCGGCACGTTCGTGTGAGGCCGACCAGTCCGCCCGCGCCTGCCAATACAGGGCGACGTTCGGCGCGGCTTCATTGGCCTCTTTGAATGCCGCCGCTATCTGTGCGCCGGTTGGCAGACCTTTTATATCGAGTGGCGCAACTTTATCTTTTCCGCTGTTTTCCGGTTCGCTATTCAACGTGCCCATCGTGGTCAACTCGACGGTTTGTCGCCACTCGCTTTCGCTGTCGCAGTAAAACCGCAAAAGCCACAGACCCCAACCGCGCACGTACAAGGCGTGCGCTTTTTCCTCCGGCGTTCGGCACAAGGCGACGCCTTTGTCCCACGCGGCGGTAGCGTCTTTGATCAAATCCGTTAAACGGGCCGACAGTTCGCTTGGTGTCAAACGGAACGGCGCTTTGTCATCTTTGGTAAGAAACACACGGCCCATCGGCGGTTTGACTTGCGCCAACACCTTTTGCAGTTCGGCGTCAAACTCGGCGCGTTCCTTCGCGCTCGCGTTTTTGTCTTTGAACTCTTGACGCCTTTCCGCTTCTTTTTCGGCAAACAACGCCAGCAATTTGGGATACGCCGCCGTGTCCGCCGCAAGACGCGCGGCAAATACACCAGCCCATGCAAGCGAGGCCGCCCGTGACGCGCAGGCGCAGCCCAGCGCAATTTGATAGTCGGCGTTTGTTGGGTCTTTTTGCGCCGCGTCGGTAAAACGGGCGATGGCTTTCTCGAATGTGCGGCCCTCTTTGAGCATTCGGACACCCTGCGCGTACAAGAGCGCAACGTCCAGCTCACTTTCCGTTGGCGGCACAACAAACGTGCTGACGGAAACGGCGGCGTGCAAACAAAAAGCGCGGCGCGAAAGAAAAGCCATATCCAAAAGAACGCGCACCAGCCCCGACAAGTTACGCGACTAAAAATTTGTTGTGAAAAGTCGGAACCCATTTTCACCAATGCGAATATCTTAACTGGACGGTTAAGTTTTTCGGTTTTTGGAAACAACTATGGGCGTGTCGGAACTACAATCAGAAAGCAAGCCAGCGACTGCGGCCCCTGTTGCGCCAACGGCGCGGGCACGGCGACGCTCGGCCCGCGAACAGGCCATTATCGAGGCTGCCCGTCAAATTATGGCGGAAACCGGCTATGCCGCGATGACGATGGACGATTTGGCGGCCCGCGCGAACATTTCCAAGCCGACGCTGTATCAGTATTTCCCGTCCAAAGAAGCGGTCGCCGTGCAGGCCATTATCGGCATGATGCAGGAAAGCCATACCTATTTGGTCGGTTTGGACGCCAACTTGTCCGCTTTGACGCGCCTCACCGCTTTTATCGACTGGATTGTCAAGCAGCGGTTTTCGCCGTGCCGGGCCGCCTTTGGGGCCGTGAAAACGTCGCTTGCGCCCGTCGTTCAGGCCCATCCCGAATACCGCTACGAGTTCGAGCGCATGGTCGCGGCGGCGAGCGACTTGGTAGATGAGGCCAAGCGCGAAGGCACGGTCGCCCCCGATTTGTGCACGCGCATCATCGTTCAAATCGTTTTCAGTATGATGCGCGATGCCGAATACGATTTGCTGGTCTCGTCCGGCGAATCGAATGTTCAGGAAATCGTACAAACCTTGTCCGCTTTGTATTTACGCGGCATTCGGCCCGCTGCCGAATCGCAGCCGTTTTATTCTATTTCGTCCGGTACGACGCAGCGTGGCGCAGCCGATTTTACTTCCGTGGAAGCCACATCAAATCGTTAGGAAAGTTATGCGCCCTTCTTTTGTACCATTATCCGCGCTCGGGTTTGTCGCCGCCCACGCGATAGGCGTTTTCGCGCCCGCTACGGCCCGCGCGCAAGCCCCGAACGCGCCGCCCGCGCCCGGTGCGCCGCAATCGCCCGCGACACCCAATGCACCCAACGCCCCGTCAACGCCCGCCGCGCCGGGTACGGCTCCCGGCACGCCCGGGACGACGGGCGGGTCAACGCCCGGAACCGCGCCGGGCACGGGCGGCGTCAGCGGGCAAACCACGAGCGGGCAGAATACCGCGACGACGCCCGCCAGCCAGACCGGGCAGTTGGGCGGCAGCGTTCCGCGCCCCGGCGCTAATCCGTCGCCCGTGTACGATGTTTCCCGCGCCATTCAAGAGGCCATCGGGGCAAGCAGCGAACTCATTCTCGCGCGCCGAAATGTACAAATCGACGAAAACCGGGCCGACGAGGTATCGTCACAAGGGCGATTTAACGTGACCGGCAACGGCAGCGCGACCCGCTTCGATCAGGCGACCCAAATCGCCATTGGGGGCGGCCCGCCCATTCAAGTGATTCCGTCGCATCAAGAAGCCTTATCGCTGGTTGTGTCGCAACGGCTGGACTTCTTGGGCCAGATTCGGGCGGAAACCCGGCAGGCCCGCTTGCAAACCGAGGCCGACCGCGCCAATTTAGATCGCATCGTCAACGACCGTAGCTTGCAGGCCCAGCAGATTTTTTATAATTTGCTTCGCGCATACCATCAGGTGCAGGTCGCGCAGTCCGCTCTCGCGTCGGCACAAAATCAGGAAACGATTGCGCGCCGTTTGTATGAGGGGCAAATCGGTCAAAAAATCGATTATCTACGGGCCAGCACGCAAACCGCGCAGGCCGTACAGGATTTACAGCGGGCCGAAAATGACTTGGGACTTGCCCGCGCGTCGTTCAACGATTTAGTGGGGCGGCCTCTTAATTCTCCGGTCGAACCCGTCGATGTGCCCGGCGTGAGCGTCGGCGTGGACGTTCCCCGTCCCGCCTCGGTTCCGGTCGGCAACACGCCGCCCGCATCCGGTGCGCCGCCCGTTGTGGTTCCCGCGCCCGCGTCCACAATTCCCGTTCGGCCCATTCTGCCGGGAACGCCGCCCGGCGGGCCTGCAACCGGAGCGGCTGCGCCAACCGCCACGCCGTATGTGCCGTTCGCGCCGCCCGTGGGCGAATTGGAAAGTATCGACGTGAACCAAGCCACGCAAACCGCGCAAAACAATCGGCCCGAAGTGCGCCGCAACGCCGTTTTACTGCGGGCGTCGGAAACCGGCATACAGGTCGCGCGGTCGGGGCAGCAGCCGTCGTTCGCACTGTCGGCGTCGGGTAACTACTATCCGACGACCTCGTTTCAGTTTCCGCGCCAGCGCACGGCGGCGATTACCGCCTCGGTTTCGATCCCGTTTTATGACGGCGGAGCAACCAAAGCGCGTATCAACGAGGCCCGACTGCAAACCGAAAACGCGCGAACTGCCTTTGGTTCGTCGCAGTCCGGCGTCGCCCTCGAAGTGCAGCAAGCGTATCTAACGCTTTCGACGGCGGCGCGGCAAATCACGGCGGCGAATGCCGCTGTCGAGCAGGCCATCGCGGCCCGGCAGTTAGCGCAAATCCGCTACGAGGGACAGGTTGGTTTGTTTTTGGAAGTAACCGACGCGCAGGCCGCGCTCGTGCGGGCCGAAAGCGCGCAAGTCAACGCCGTGTACGATTATCTCATCGCCCGCGCCCAGTTCGTCAACGCGGTCGGAACGCCAACCTATTTGACCGCGACGGCCCCGCCACCCGCTTTGCCCTCCACCGCGCCGACGCCAGCGACACCTGCCGTACCCGCGACGCCCGCGCCCGGGACGCCTGCGCCCGCAGCGCCAACCGTCGCGCCGAACGCGCCCGCAGCCGCACCGGCGACGCCCCAAAAGTAATTTTTATTCGTTTTGTTTGTGTTTTAGGAAACCGAAATTATGCCTGACAGTAATGAAAAACCCAATACCGATAGCGGAAGCGCGCCGCCGCAAGGCGCGGGCGGCCCGCCCAGTAACAACAGCGACGCATCCAAAAAGCCCATGAGTTCGGGCAAGAAACTCCTTTTTGGCCTTATCGCCGTGGCCGTGCTGCTTATTGGCGGCACGGTCGGCACGCGCTACTATTTGTTTAGCCGCGTCCACGTGTCCACCGACGACGCTTATGTGACGGGGAACTTGGTGAATGTGTCGCCGCTCATTGGTGGGACGCTCAGCCACCTTGCCGTGCAGGAAGGCGATGTCGTGCGCCGGGGCCAGCTAATCGCGCGCCTTGACGACGCCGGGCCGATGTCCGCTTTACGCCAAGCCCGCGCCGCCTATGATGCCGCAAGATCTCAGGTTCCGCAGGCCCGCTCGTCGCTTGCGTATCAAGAAGCCGCAACCCGGGCAGGAATCGCGCGGGCCGAAGCCGCCGTGCAGGCCCAGCAGGCCCGCACGCGAGGCGCGGGTCAGCAGGTGATTTTGGCCTCGAACCAAACGCGCAACCAAATCAAGCAAGCGCAAGCCCAAGTCGCAGCCGCCCGCGCCGAAGCAAGCCAAGCAGAATCGCAGATCGACACGGCTCGGGCGGGTGTTCGCTCGTACAAACAGGCCGTGCAAACCGCCGATAGGGGCGTCAAAAGTTTGCAGGCGCGGATTGCCTCCGCACAGGCCGACGTGGATAAAACGTCGCGGGACGAAGCCCGGTATCGCGGTTTGCTCGCCAAAGAAGCGGTCACGCAGCAGCAATACGACGCCGTGAACGCCCAACTTGTCGGCGCGCAGGCGACGCTGAACTCGCTCCGCGAACAGGTCAATCAAGCCCTGTCACAAAAAGATCAGGCGTCGGCCAACGTTGCGCAGGCACAAGCCCAGCAGGCGGCATCCGAAGAAGCGGCCCGGGCGTCGCGTGAACAGATCAATGTCGCCCTTGCCGGTTTGGGGCTTGCCCAAGCCAATCAGTCGCAGGTAGGTGTACAGTCCGCTAATTTAGCCGCGACCGCGCAGCAAGACCCGCAAGCGCAGGCCGATTTGGAAGCCGCCCGCGCGGGTAACGAACAGGTCAACGAGCAGCGACAGCGTATCGCCACCGTGCAGGCACAAACCGTGCAGGCGCAGGCCGCGCTGACGAACGCGCAAGTCGTCGAAAACGACACCTATCTGTACGCCCCGTGCGACGGAACCGTGGTTCGCAAAACCGCGAATGTGGGCGCGTCGCTTTCGGTCGGGCAAACCATTTTGACGATTACGCAGGGCGATGTGGTTTGGGTGACCGCGAACTTCAAAGAAACGCAACTGGGCGACGTGCGCGTCGGTCAGCCCGTCGATTTGGAAGTGGACGCTTTCCCCGGCAAAACCTTTGAGGGCCGGGTCGCCGCCATCAACGAAGCGACCGGCGCGACGACCTCGCTTTTACCCCCCGACAATGCGACCGGCAACTTTACCAAAGTCGTGCAGCGCGTCGCGGTAAAAATCGCTATTGTCGGATCGGACGAGGGCGGCAATAAAGCCAGCAAAGAAGACATTCACCTTTTGCGGCAAGGCATGTCCTCGGTTGCCACGATTGACACGTCCGACAAAACCGCGCATCCCGAACGGGTTCCCGCCAACTACGACCGCATCCCGATGGGCACAACCAGCGGCGATGTCGCAGTCAGCGAAAACGGCGGCGCACAAGGCGGCGGCACGCCCGGCGCAATGAGCAGCGCACCGTCGGGCGGCGATATGGGCGGAGGCGGACAAAACGGAAGCCAAACGACCGGCGCGCAAATCACGACTGGCAACAACCAAAGCACGGGCGGCGGCATGAGCAACAACGCGACCGGGCAAGGAATCAGTGGCCCGACCGCGCCCGGCAGCGGCCCGAACAATAACGACACCTCGACAGCGGCCCAGCCCAACATCGGCACGCAGCAAGCCGGGCCGAACACGACGCAAGGCCAACAACAAAGCGGCTCCATTCCATCCGGCGCGAACAACGCGAGCGGCCCCGGTGCGGCGTCCGGCAATGGAACCGCGCCCGGCGCGGCAGGCGGAGCCACGGGTTCGTCCCCCGGTGTCGGCGCGGTCGGCAACGGCCCCGCCTCAACCGGCAGCACATCGGGCAGCGGCGCGGGCACGGGCGGCGCGGCGGCAGGTGGAGCCGGGGGCGCGGGCGGTGCAGGCGGCGGACGGTAGTTAAGAAGGCCTCTCCCCCGGCCCCCTTCCCTTTCAGGGGAGGGGGAGCCAGTATCCGACAGTTGTTGCAAAATACGAGTCTTCGCCGAAGAAAAAATGGCGCGTTTGCACAATTTGACAAATTACAGGCTCCCCCTTCCCTTTCAGGGGAGGGGCCGGGGGGAGAGGCCCGCCCCATACCATAGAAAGCAAACATGGGAAACAGCGACATTTCGCCGTACCGGTGGATCATCCTCATCGGCCTGCTCACCGCCGCCATTATGGAGGTGCTGGACACCACTATTATTAACGTCGCGCTTCCGCAAATGGCGGGCAACTTGGGCGCGACCAACATCGAAATCGGCTGGGTTTCGACCGGCTATATTTTGAGCAACGTCGTCGTTTTGCCCATGACGGCGTGGCTTGCCGGTCGGTTTGGGCGCAAGCGGTACTTATTATTTTCCATCGCCTTGTTTATCGCGGCTTCGTTTTTTTGCGGCACGTCCCATACGCTGGGCGAAATTGTGTTTTGGCGGATTTTACAGGGCGTCGGCGGCGCGGCGCTGCTTTCGACGGCGCAGGCGACCTTGCGCGAAATTTTCCCGCCCGAACAGCAGGGCGTGGTTCAAGCCTTGTTCCTGCTCGGCATCGTGATGGCCCCCACCCTCGGCCCAACATTGGGCGGATATATTACGGACAACTATTCGTGGTCGTGGTGCTTTTGGATTAATCTGCCTATCGGGTTGATTTCCTTTACGCTGGTCAGCTCGTTTTTGACCGACCCTGACCGTCCGCGCTCCACCGCTCCGGTTGACTTTTTGGGAATCGCTTTGCTCGCAGTCGGCTTAGGTAGTTTGCAGTACGTTTTGGAAGAAGGCAATCAAGACGGCTGGTTCGAGGACGCGACCATCGCGCGGCTTGCATGGGTTGCGGGCATTTCCCTTGCCGGGCTTATGTTTTGGCAGTTGTGGCCGGGCAACAAATCGCCGGTTATCAATTTCCGTGTTCTCAAAAACAAGCAGTTGGCGTCGTCTTTGTTCTTGTTTTTCGCGCTGGGCTTCGGTTTGTACGGTGGCATTTTCATTTTCCCGGTGTTTGTGCAGAACATTTTGGGCTTCACACCTACCGAAACGGGCTTGGTGCTTTTGCCGGGTGGTATCGCAACCGGCGTATCGGTTATGATTTGCGGGCGGCTTCTCAACGGCCCAAAACCCTTAGTGGATCCGCGAATCCTCATTGCCATCGGCGTGTGTATCTTCTGCTGGTCGATGTGGGATTTGGGGCATTTGACTGTTGCAAGCGGCCAACCCGACACGCAGCTCGCGCTCATTGTGCGCGGCTTCGGCTTGGGCTTTTTGTTTACGCCGATTAACTATGCCGCCTTTTCCGGCTTGAAGCGCCATGAAACGCAGCAGGCGTCCGGTCTAATCAACTTGACGCGGCAGTTAGGTGGCTCGGCGGGCATCGCTATTTTGTCCACCTATATTACCAACCAAACCGTGTTTCACAAAAACATGATTTCGTCGCATATCTACGCGGGCAATCCGTTGCTTGAGGAACGTAAACAGGCAGTTGTCGGAAATTTGGTAGCGCACGGAATGTCACCGGCAGTCGCGCAAAACGGCTGGCTTGGCGTCTTGAACGGCACGGTCAGCAAGCAGGCGGCAACCATGAGCTACAACGACGGCTTTTTGCTCATTCTGGTGGTCTTCCTTTTCACGGCCCCGGCCATTTTTCTGCTGCGGCCCAACAAAACCGGGGGCGGAGGCGGCCCCGCCGAGGTGCATTAAGCTCTCGTTTGTGTAGAAAGTTTGCAATTCTTCCGACATTCAAGTGGGAAGGATTGCAAGCGATATGGAAACGGAAAACGAGCAGCGCATCGGATACAAGAAACGCTTTTTACTTTTTGCTTTGGTTCTCGGCGGTTTTCTGTTCTGGATGGCTGCCGATACCCGTAATTCAATAGGCGCTTTCCTGTACGGTTTTCTCGGCCTGTGGTTTTTTATCTTTGCCACAATCCGCTTGCTTTTTCCAAAACCGGTACTCATTCTTGACTCCTCTGGTTTAACCGTTTTATCGCCGCGAAACCCGCTTGGATTCATCGCATGGAACGAAATGCAAACCATTTTCTGCGGAGGCAATGGAATGGGCGGCGAACTTATCGTACTTCCAAAAGACACGCAGGCTTTTCTTGCTCGCTTGTCTTGGTATAATCGCATGAACTGTAAAGTGAGTCTTTGGGTTTCTGAAGCGCCGCTCACCATCCCTTTGACCGGTTTAACGATGTCCGACCGCGACATTATGATACAAATAGGTCAGTATTGGAAAGCCGCCGTGAATGAGGTGCTCATCATTCCTCCGACAGCAGATTAGCATTTCGCCCTATAATAAGATCGGAGAACCACGAAAAAGTATTCCTATCTACACCTACCGCCACCAAACCGACGCCAGCGCGACAAGCAGCACGGACGGTTTCCCCGCGCACGGCGATTTTGAAATCATGCAGAAAATGAGCGACGCGCCGCTCACGATTTGCCCGGAATGCGGGCAGCCCGTTCGGCGCGTCGTCAGTTTGCCGTCGCGGGCGATCACGAATGGCAGCACGAGCAAATTGTCGGATTCGGCCATCAACCGCTCCGGTATGACGAAATACGTCAACATCGGCAACGGCAAATACGAAAAAGCCGCTGGCCCCGCCGAAGCGCCGTCTGTCATCGACCGGAACCGATTGCCCGACTAAACGCCGATGTCAAAAACCGCCGTCCGGCACGTTGCCGTCGTTGGGGCCGGGCCGGGGGGACTTGCCGCCGGTAGCGCGCTCCGGCGGCCCGGCTTTACGGTCAGCGTTTTTGAGCAAGCGCCGCAAATGGAAGCCGTGGGCGGCGGTATTTTGCTGCACAGCAACGGCCTTCGCGCGCCGTCGGCTTTGGGCGTTCTGCCTAAACTGGAACCCCAACTTCGGTATTCGGGCCGCATGGCGCTTGAATCTGCGGGCGCGGCGGTTTTGCTATCGGTGAATTATGCCGATTTGCCGGTTCCCCATCCACACAGCGCCGTCGTGCTCCGCTACGCCCTCGTGGACGCATTAGTCGAAACGGCAAGTGAGTACGCCGTCCCGCTGTTTCTTGACCAACGTTTTAGTGGTTTAAGCGTTGATTCGGAAGGCGTTTCGCTGACGCTGACGTGCGGCAAAAGCGGGACAACAGAAACGCAAACGTTCGACGCGGTTGTTGCCTGCGACGGCGTCCATTCCCCGATCCGAAACGCGCTCGGTTTGCTGCGCGGGGTCGCTCCCCAGCCGTTGCCGCCGTGGCTGCGGGCGAGCGCGCCGGTTGCCACACCGGACTCAACCATCCGCGAAATTTGGGGCGACGACGGACGCAGTTTCGGTATCATGCCGCTGCCCGGGGCGGAAACGCATTTTTTCTGCTCGGCCCCGCCGCGCGAAACATGGAACGCTCTTTTGTCCGATTCAAACGCGCTCAACGAGTGGATTGACGGCTGGGCGGCCTTCGGCCCGGACGTGTACCGTTTGGCGCGCGCCGTTCCCAACTGGGCGACCGTGCATTACGGCAGTCCCGCGTTCGTTCAGGTGAACTCATGGCACAAAGGCCCGGTGTTTCTGGTCGGCGATGCCGCCCACGCCATGCCGCCCAATTTGGGACAGGGCGCGAACGCCGCGCTTGTGGACGCGCTGGTTTTGGCACGCTCCCTTGCCAGCGAGAACGCCCACGCAAACGGCAACCTGCCCGATTGGGAAGCAGCGGGCCGCACGTACCAAAGTTTGCGCGGCCCGTTTATGGACAAAACGCAGCAAGTCGCCCTCGAACTGGGCTTTTTGGCGCATCAAACCGCGCCGCTTGTCCGCCTTATGCGCGACGAAGCCTTGATCCAATCCACGCGCATCGCGCCGATTCGGGAGCGGGCTGTCGAAATCGCCATCGGGCACAATCCTCCCGAAGACCCGTTCTTGGCTCCGCTCCCCGATGCTATCCGATGATCTCGATACCGCTGAGTTTGGCGTTGCGGTCGGGGCTGTCGTCGGGCGTGGAAAACACCAACAAGAGTTCGCCGTTTGCGTCGGGTGAAACGGAAACGCTTTCTATGACGGTCGCGCGATTTGCGCCCCGCGTGGCGAACAAGTCAAGTCGGACTATATTTTGCTTGCCGTTGATGGAGCCATTGATAAATCGCTTACCGGCTTCTAAGTCGGCGGTTTCGGCAAAGAAAAGGCGCAGTTTATAGGCGCGGCCTTCGGGAAGGGCGGGCAAGGGGATTCGGTACGTGAACGTTCCCCAACGTTCGGTTTGGTACACGGCTTGCGGAACCGTATCCACGCCCTCGATAGTATTGTCGAACTTCGCCGTGCTGCCGCCCTCGAAAAAGCAATCACCGACGAAATCGCCGACCGCATCGCCGCCGCAGTTGATTTTGATATGAAGGCCAAACGGATCGGTGGAGCCGCTTGCGCCCGTTTCTTTCGGATACGGCGAAAGCGAAAACGGCAAATCGCTTTCCGCAAAACGGCGTGAAACGGGACGGGCGGCGACATCGAAGCGCAACGTTCCGCCGCGCGCCAAATCGTCGTGCGCGATATGCAGCGCGGAATGCGCTTTGTTGTTCCAGCGAACCCCGTTCGCGTACACATTTTGCGCGTTTGTTTGCGGAGCTTCGATGACGAGCGATTTGCGGTTCGGCACATTGATTTGCGCCCGCTTAAACAGCGGCGAACCCAACACATACGACGGATGACCCGGACACAGCGGGTACAAACCGAGTGCGCCCCAAATGTACCATGCCGCCATTTCGCCGTTGTCTTCGTCGCCCGCGAAACCGCGCGGGCTGTATAGTTTGTCCAGCACGCGGCGCACCCAATACTGCGTTTTGTGCGGCGCACCCGAGGCCGTATACAGATACAAAATATGGTGCGTGGGTTGGTTGCCGTGGTCGTACTGCCCGAATTGCACGGCTCCCATTTCGATCATCTCGTGGATATAGCCGCCGTAGCTGCCGGGCTTGAACGTCGGCGGCTGGTACAGCAGTTTGTCCAGTTTTAGCCGGAAGGGCTGCGGGCCGCCCATCGTCGTCATCAAACCGGCCACGTCGTGCGGCACGGCCCACGTCGATTGCCACGGCCCGCCTTCCACATACGGATTTCCCCACGCAAACTCGTCGAAGTTTTTCTGCCACGTTCCGTCCGCGTTTTTGCCCCACAAGAACCCGATGGACGTATCGTACAAAGCCGAATAACCTGTTGCGCGTTTTCGCAAAACGTCGCGCTCGGCTTTTTTGCCAACAAGGCCCGCGATTTGGCTCGCGCAAAAATCGTCGTAATAGTAATCGAGCGCGCGAGACGCGGACTTGTCGAATTTGTCGGCGGGCACGTAGCCTTTTTCGATGTAATCCGTGAAGCCGACGCGCCCGAATCTATCGCGCGGGTCGCCCGGCACGCTCGCATCGCGCCATACGGCTTCCCACGCGGCCTGTTTGTCGAAGCCCTTGATGTTTTTCACGCAGGCATCGGCGACCACGGCGTCCAGATGCGTTCCGATCATCACGGCCCGGTAGCCGGGACTGGGCCATTGCGGAAGCCATCCACCTTCTTTGTAAGCGTTGACGAAGCCCGCAATCATTTCGCCCAAGCGGTCGGGCTGAATCAGGGAAAGAAGCGGAAACAGCGTGCGGTACGTGTCCCAAAAACCGCTGTCGCCGTACAAAACGCCATCGTGGATTTTGCCGTCGTAGGGGCTGTAATGCACGATTTTCCCGCTTGCGTCGCGTTCGTGCAGCATACGCGGAAACAAATGGGCGCGGTACAAGCAGCTATAAAACGTTTGGCGCTGCTCGGTCGTGCCGGCCGCGATTTGTACGCGGTTCAGGATTTCGTTCCAAACCGCCCGGCCTTCGGTTTGCACGGCGTCTATAGATTTGTCACCGATTTCGGTTTGCAAATTGCGAAGAGCTTGTTCGTGACTGATAAACGATGTGCCGACACGTAGAACCACGGTTCGCGCCGCAAACTCGGCGACCGCGCCGACGTTTTTGCCGTCCAGTTTTTGCGGATTGCTTTCGACCCGCGCGTACTCCTCCGTCGGATAGCATTGCGAAAACGGCGCATCGAACACGGCGACGAAGTACCCGCCAAAATCTTTTCCGACCCCGCCGCTATTGCGCCGCGAAATGCCGTTGATTTGTTTGTTACCGGCGACAATTTCCACGAACGAATGGGCGTCCAGCACAATGCGCCCCAGCCCCGACGGAAACGTGAACCGGAAAATCGCCGCCCGCTCGGTCGGAGCCATTTCCATTTTGATGCCGCCGTCGAGCGTGACCGAAACGTAGTCCGGCCCAAACTGCGCGGTTTCCTTGTTATACGTTGCCGCCCGGTTTTGCGGCGAAAGCCGCGCGGGCGACGCCCCGCCGTCACTGCCAGCAGTGCGCGGGCCACCCGCCTGCGCCATGACCGTAAACGGCCCATAGTCTCCCATCCACGGCGACGGCTGGCGCGTCGCCCGAATGCCCATCAGTGTCGGCGATTTCGGGTCAAACCACCACGATCCGTCGGGCCGGGTTTGTACGGCCCAGTGCGTCAGCCCCCACGGACGCGCGACAAGCGGAAGCGTGTTGCCGCGCGAAAAGCCGGGACTGGATTCCGTGCCCTGCAACAGCGAAACGAGGCCAACCAAATCCTCGCCCAATTGCGCGGCGTGGAGTATGTGCATCGTTTCTTTGGCCTCGGCGGATTCCGCCCACGCGCCGCTCGCCGCCAAAAGTCCAGCCATCGCCGTCAAAAAATCGCGCCGCGAAAAGGGACTCGGGCCGCCGTCAAAGTTATTGTTGCTCAATCGGAGATAAAAACGCTTTCGTTTTCTTTTATTTTATCGGATAGCGTTTACCCCGTGCTTTGCATGGCGGCGGCGACGCCTGTAATCGACAGTAAAATGGATTCGCGCCACGGGGATTGCGACAAGTCGGCGTCCGGCCCGACGGCCTTTTCTTCGGCGTCCATCAAAGCGACTTGCAAAAGCGACAATGGAATAACGGCGGGGTTTCGCAGATGAACCGTCGCGCGGACGACCGGGGCGTGCCCCAACAGTTCGGTTTGGTCGGTGATTTGGAGCACCCAGTTTTTCGTTCGCTCCAATTCCTCGGCGATATGATGGTGGAATTTTTCGCCGATTTCGGGCGGATCAACACGGGCGGCGTACCGAGCAGCGGTGGGCAAATGGGCGCGCACGAGTTCGAGCTGCGCGTTGTCGATGACGGCTTTGAAGAACCGGAAGTCGCGGTACATGGTTTGCAGCAGGGCTAAATTGTCTGCGCCTTGCTGGGCGAACCATTCCAAGCCGCTGCCCAAACCGAACCAACCGGGCACGACATATCGGGATTGAATCCACGCGAACACCCACGGAATCGCCCGCAAATCGTCCACGCTCGATAGCTTTTTGCCCGACCGCGATACGGGCCGCGAGGCAATCGGCAGACGACTAATGTGTTTAATGGGCGTCGCCTGCGCGAAAAAGACCCAAAAATCGGGGTCGTCGTGTACCATTTTTCGGTACACTTCGCGCGAATGAGCCGCCATGTCGGCAAGCGTGCGCGTCCATGTTTCTTCGTTTTTTCGCGGTTCGGCGGCTTGTTCGGAAGTCGCTTCAAGCGGACTGGCGGCAAGAAGGCTCGCCGAAACGATTTGCTCCAAGTGCCGGTGCGCAATCGGCGGGAGCGAATAGCGGAACGAAATGACCTCGCCCTGTTCGGTAAAGCGAATGCGCCCATCGAACGAACCGGGCGGCTGCGACTGAATGGCGCGGTTCGCGCGCCCCCCGCCCCGGCCCACGGTTCCGCCGCGCCCGTGGAAAAAGCGCAAATCAATTTTGGCGTCGCGGCAGGTTTGCGCAAGGCGTGCCTGCGTATCGTACAAGGCCCAGTTGGCGGCCAAAAAGCCACCGTCTTTGGACGAGTCCGAATAGCCCAGCATAATTTCCTGAAAGTCGTTTCGGGCGTTTAATTGCTTTCGGTAGACGGGTGTGTCAAAAAGTTCGCGCATCAAATGGTCGCAGTTTTGCAAATCGTCGATGGTTTCAAAAAGCGGCACGATGTCGAGTTCGGACACCATTTCGCCGCTTGGTTCCCAGCGAAGCAGCCCGGCCTCTTTGGCAAAAAGTAGGGGTTCCAGCATATCGGAAACTTGGTGCGTCATGCTGATGATGTACGCCGTGACCGATTCCGGCGACAGTTGCCGACGCGCCCCCCTGATTACATCGAAGACCTTGACGACGTTTTGTGTCGCGTCGGACAAGGGCGCATCGCGGGCGACCAGCGGGCGCGGATTGCGCAGTTCGCGGGTCAGCAAATCCAGTTTCTCGGCTTCGGGTAAATCGCCGTACGCAGGCGAATCCTCGGCAAGCACGCCGGATACGCGCAGGATTTCATCAAGGGCGCGGGCGTGCTCGTCGCTGTGCTGGCGCACGTCGAGAGCGGCAAGATGGAACCCGAACGTTTGCGCCTGCACAACAAGGGCCGCGAAACTACCGCCGTTTGCCAAGCGCTCGGCCCGATTGTCGCGCAAACTTTGCTGAAGCAAAAGTAAATCGTCTACGAACGCTTGGGCCGAACCGTAAGCGCATCCCGTACTCGTTGCGGTGTCGCTCGTTCCCACAGGCGCGGGCATTTGTTGCAGGGTTTCCTGCAAGCGTTCGTGGATAAACAATAGTTTGAGCGCATAGGGTTCGGCTTTGTAGCGGTTTTGCCGCTCTTGGGCAAGAGGAACCTGAGCGCAGTCGGTTTCGAGGGATTGGAGGAGAGCGTCGCCGGGCGACACATTTCGCAAACCAAGCGTCAGTTCGCGGCGCAGAGAATCGACGCGGTGAATAAAAAATTCGAGGGCCAAACGGCGGTGTTCCAAAAGGGTGCGCCATGTCACGTCGGGCGTTACGTTGGGGTTACCATCCCGGTCACCGCCGACCCACGAGCGATAGGTCACGAATGGGCCAACATTAAATTCGTGGCCGGGATACGCCCCCGATAACGCGGCCCGTAAATCGTCGTGCAGCCACGCGACCGTATCGAAAATGGAACGCTCAAAAAAGTACAAGGCGTTGCGCGCTTCTTCGGGTACGGTAATCGGACTGGCGCGCAACTCGTCGGTTTGCCACAGTTCGGTCAGCGCCCGTTCGGTCGCGGCCTCAGCGGCATCTTCCCCCGCTGACAGCGACCGGTCAAGCAAAGGCGCGGACAGCGGCAAGTTCCGGTCGGCGAGACACTGAGCGACGGTTTGCAGTTTGTCCAAAACGGCCCGTCGCCGCGCTTCGGTCGGGTGGGCGGTTAAGGTCGGGCAAATGTCGATGCGGTCAAGGAGCGCCTGTATTTGCTCCGCCGACACGCCGCTTTCCTGCAACCGCCACACGGCATCCCCGATAGACTCGGTGCGCGGCTGCCCGCCCCGTTTTTCTTGCCGGGCGCGGTTGACGCGCACGATTTCTTTTTGCTCGGCGGTGTTGAGCAACTGAAAAAGCACGGTGAACGCGCGCAACAATTTTTGCACGGTCGGCACATCGGCAAGAGCGGGCACGGTTTCCAACAGATGCGCGGGCGCGTCGGGATTGTTTTCGGTTTGGTGGGCCGTTTCGATCAAGCGATGGGCAAGGCCCGTCAAATCTTCGCTTTCCTGCTCGTGCAGCACATCGGCGAGCAGGCGGTCAAGCAGCAAAATGTCGCTCGACAGTGGTTCGGAAAGGTCGGTTTCGTGGGGCGCAAGGCCTAAAAACGGGGCGACGGGTTCGGTTTGGACAGGCATAGGTACGTTTATTGTACCCGTGTGTCCCTTAGCGCGAAAAATCCCAGCGCACGGGTTGTCCGTTTTCGTAGGGCATAACGCCGTGAAATGGGCGCGGGTCATCATCGAAAACGAGTGGGAGAAAGAATTTGTCGCCCGGCCAAAGTGGAAGCGCGAACGAAAGCAGGGTTTCGATGGGAACCCAGTGGAGCGTGCCTTCGGCGTTTTCGGTCGGCACGTTGCCGCTCCATTCGGTAACCAAGTAGATAAAGCCAAACCAGTCTTCGCCGTTTTTGCCGAAGCCGGGCCACGAAACCGTGCCACGCAGTACGCACGTTTGCGCGTCGAGATGGGCTTCTTCGTGAAGTTCCCGGCGCATACAAGCGAGCGCGTCTTCGCTTGCTTCCATTTTTCCGCCCAAGCCGTTGTATTTACCCAGTGCCAAATCGCCCGCACGGGCCGTGCGGTGAATGAGTAGAACCTGCTTTTTGTCGTGGGACAGGACGTAGCCGAGCGTGGCTAAAATGGGCGTATAGGGCATGGGAAGGTTAGGCCGCTGAGTTCAAAAAGCCGCGCCGCTTGAGCCACAATCCGCACTGCGTGGGCCACGACATCAAAATATCGTCGGTAATATCTTTTTGTCCGCCGCCCATCCCGTAGCCGTGGCCGCCGTGCTCGAAAACCTGCATCGCAAACGGGACATTGGCCTCCTTGAGCGCGACCGCATACAGCAAACTGTTTTGCACGGGCACGCCCGCATCGTCGCTGCTGTGAACAAGGTAGGTCGGCGGCGTTTGGTCGGTGACGTGCAGATGGTTGGAAAACTGGCGGATCAAATCGGTGTCGTCGGCTTGCTCGCCGAGTAAGTTGCGACGGCTTCCGCTGTGGGAAATGTTGGTTGCAAGGTCGATGACCGGATAAATCAAAATCGCGACATCGGGGCGCGACGATTGGTACTCGATAGGATCGTTTGCGTTCGGGTCGCCCGCGTCAAAATGATTGGAAATCGTGGACGCCAAATGCCCGCCCGCGCTAAACCCCAAAACGCCGACACGGGCCGGATCGAGGTTCCAGTTGTCGGCGTGGGCGCGGGTAAAGCGGAGGGCACGCGAAACGTCGGTGTGCATCGCGGGATGCCGGTAACGTGGGGCGAGTCGGTAGCGCAAAACAATTCCGGTGACGCCCAGCGTATTGAGCCAGCGCGCGACCGGCTCGCCCTCGTGTGGGGCGAGATGCGCGTAGCCGCCGCCCGGACAAATCACGACGGACGCCCCGTTGGCCTTTCCGTCACTCGGCGCGTACACGGTCACAGCGGGAACGTCCGCATCGTCTTCTTCTGTGCCCTGCGCGTGCGGCACGGTTCCTTCGGGCCAGAGGGGAAACGTCGTTGGTTCAATCAACATAGTCTTCATCGTTTCGATAGCCGCGCGTTGGTTTCCTTTTAGGCCCCCCTGCCCCCCAATAAGGGGGGGTTCTGAGTGAGGCTATCTCCACCGTAAATATTGCGGCTATCGGAAATGGCGCTGTCAGCCCCCCCCCTTATTGGGGGCAGGGGGGCCAAACAGCGCAACAGGCCGAAAAATGCCGTTCGGATCAAGCGCGGCTTGAATAGTGCGCAGGGTCGCTATTCCCGCCTCACCCCGTTCGCGGACAAAGGCGTCGCGGCGGGACGAGCCGACGCCGTAGTGATGGGCGACGCTCGCGCCCGCATTTTGCGCCGCCGTTAAACCGGCGTTTGTGATGCGGGCAAGCAGTTCGGGCACGGCATTTTCGCTGGGTGCGTCGGTTTGCCATTTCACGTCGAGGGCCGCGCCGGTCGGGTGGGCATAGGCGATATGAGTGTCCAGTTGCCCGACGAGCGGATTGAGGGCGGTTTCTACGGCGCGGCGCACGGCTTTGACTTGGCTCCACGGTGCGGAAAAGGCGAAGCCGTCGGCGATACCCGTGGGGCGACCGTTCGCGGCGAGCCATGATGTGCCGGTTTTCAAGTTGTCGGCCCACCAGTTATCGCCCAAATCGGCGCCGTTCGCCTGCGGCTTGCCGCCAACGGCTTGGCACACGCCGTAGGCGACTTGATACGGGCCGGTTTGTACCAACTCATCGCCCTCGAACATGAGCAAAAGCAAAAAGCCCGCGCCGTCCAATCGTGTTTGGCTTTCGGTTTTGCCGAACAAGCGGGTCAGCGCGGGCCGACTGTCCGAGCGGTAGATAAGGCGCAATGCGTCGATTCCGTCGTCAAAGGATGCGAACGAAAACGCGGCCCACGCCCGCGCATCAGCGACGGGCCGCATTTGCAAAGTCGCTCGCGTGACGATTCCGAACGCGCCTTCGCCGCCGATAAACAAATCGTGCAAATTGAAGGCGGCATTCGCGCCGGGCGCGTTCGTCGGGGCGGTTTCCAGCAAATCGCCGGTCGGCAGAATAATTTGGAGGCCGCGCGTTAGATCCGATTGCCGCCCGTAGCGGCCCGATAAAATCCCGATGGCGTTCGTTGCGACGCTGCCGCCCACGGTCGCAAGGCGCAAACTGTGCGGCAAATGCCCCAGCGTGTAGTCGTGGGCGTTGAGTTGTTCTTCTAATTCGCCTAAATTGACGCCCGCGCCCGCGTGAACGAGGAGGTTTTCTTCGTCCCAGTCCAAGGTTTTCAAACGGCGTGTATCCACAACAACGAACGGGGATTGCGCGGTTTCGTCGTCCGCGCGGTTGCTGCCAACCGTGTTCGACGCGCCGCCAACGACTTGGAGCCGCGTTCGGGTTTCGTTTGCCCAGCGCACGATGCGTGCGGTTTCGTTTGCGTCGCCGGGCGTCACGACAGCGGCGGGCACGTTTTCGATTTTTCCCGTTTGTCGCGCTTTCACGAGTGCGGGCTGCCATGAACCGGTCGCCCGCCGCACAGTTTCCCGATCCGTTTGCACGTTTTCGTCGCCGATAAGCGCGGCAAGCGCGGTTTGGAGTGTTTCGCCGCTCATTCTTCAGCGTCCCGATACACTTTGCTCCACACGTGGGAAAAATCTTGCGGGCGGAGCATGAAACGGAAAAAGTCGGGGTTGCGCCGAAACTGCGTCAGCATCGGTTCGCCGTGCTTGAGGCCGAAGTCAGACAGTTCGCGGGCGGGCACAGTTCGGGGCGGCGCGAGCGGAACCAAATAGCGAGGATTGGGCGACGTTTGGTATACGCCCGTTGTTTCGGGCGCGTTTTGTAAGATGAAATATCCCATGCCGCCGACGCGCGTCAAGGCGTCGTGCTCCAAAACGCAATCGGTCGAACGCCACGAACCGGTGACAAGGGGCGTTTCGCCGACATTGACTAAGAGGCTTGCCCAGCCCGGCGCGACCACGGCTTTTTCTCCGGGCGACAAGGGAATAACCACGCTGTCCCGCTCGCCGGACGCGGTTTGGTTTTGCAGATACAAAAGCGCCTGACCGTGCCACACTTCGTGGACTTCGGGAAACGAAATGCGCGTACTGAGCGCGGGCGAGTTGATATGGCCCCGGGTGCGCGTCCATTCCCGTCCGCCAATCGTTCCCGGGCGCATCACGAGCGCGGCGTATTCCACGCCGCGCCGTGTCATTTCCGTGTGCGCTTCGCTGGGCGCGACGCCGCGATACACAACATAAAGGGGTTCGTTTTGCTGCCCTACCGCTTGGGCGTCGAATAGAACCGCCGAAAGATCGGCGGCGGGGCGCGTTTCGCCGGGCGGCGCGATGACGTCGCTCCCCCACACGAGAGCGAGGTTTCGCGCGTCCAAGCGAGCGTCGAGGCCCGCCCACGGGTGCAAATCAAGAAGGGCGATATTGGTGTCCACGCTTTTGTTTTCCCCAATTTTACGGTTTTTCCCTTCGCCCTCGCTTTTTCAGGGGAACCGCCCGCGAAACGGGTAGGTATACTGTATACACGATGGAGCCGCCGAACCGTTTTGTTTAGCCCCCAACCCGAAGATTTTGCAGTTATCGGTACGCTGGTCATGCTGGAAGGCTTGTTATCGGCGGACAACGCGCTCGTGCTCGCCCTGCTCGTGCGCCATTTGCCCAAAGATCAGCAGAAACGCGCGCTGTTGTACGGCATCGTCGGCGCGTTCGTTTTGCGCGGAATCGGCATTTTGGCGGCCAAGTGGATTATCGGGTTGTGGTGGCTGTGCGGCATGGGGGCCGCGTACCTGCTGTTTTTGGCGGTCAAGCATTTTGTCGCCAAAGGGTCGGGTGTCAAAGCGTCCGAGAAGGCGGGCTTGGGGTTTTGGCAAACGGTTGCCGTCGTCGAACTCACCGATATTGTGTTTGCCATCGACTCGATTTTGGTCGCCGTCGCGCTGTCGAACAAGGTTTGGGTCGTGTATATCGGCGCGTGTTTAGGAATTGTGCTTTTGCGCGTCGCGGCAGGCTACTTCATTCGCCTGATCGAAAAATACCCGGCTCTGGATAACTTGGCCTATACGCTCATGGGATGGGCGGGCGTGATACTCGCGGCAAAATCGCTCGAACTATTGTGGGAAGCCAGTGGCA
>CAXTBP010000025.1:0-41922 GCA_964241985.1 uncultured Armatimonadaceae bacterium
CGTTCGTCGGAATTTTCTTCGGGTTTTATCCCGCGCTCAAAGCGTCCAACTTGTCGCCCATCGACGCTCTACGCTACGAGTAAGCGGGCTTCATCACTTTCGGTTTCCTGACGTTTTCCTATTCTCAAAGGAGCAGTAAAAATGCAATTATCAACGGTACGTGCCATTTTCGGCACAGCAGCGGTTTTGGCGGTGAGTGTATCCATCGCCCATGCACAGGGCGGTTTTGGCGGCGGTGGCGGGGGCCAAATGCCGCAAATGTCCCCGGCGGCGCAGGCTAAAATGCAGGCCTTCCGCAAATTTAGCGAAAGCCACCGGAACTACGGGCAACTGACGCGCACCATGCGGGCCGTCATGGAAATGGACAAAACGCCCGCGACCAAAATCACAAAGCCGGAAGCGCAAAAAATGCTCGCCGTTGTCAAGCCGTGGATGAGCAAGCCCTTGATGAAGGACGACGACGCCAAAGGCGTCAACAACGCGCTTGCCAAAACGCTCACAGTTCCGCAGCTTAAAGCGATGGCGGCAGCCTCGTCGCGCCAAAACGGACGCGGCGGCGGCGGCGGTGGTCGTCCCGGCGGCGGTGGCGGTGGTTTTGGCGGGGGTGGACAAGGTGGCCCCGGTGGTGGGGGCGGGGGACGACCGGGCGGCGGTGGGCCGGGTGGTGGCGGCGGGGGACGTTTCGACTTCAGCAAACTTCCCGATCCCAAAGAATACAATCCGCTGAACGTCAACACGTATCCAAAATCGCCGATGTCGGATCGTGGGAAAAAGCGCGTCACCGATTTCTACGCTTTGCTGAAAGGCCGCGCCGCGTAGCCCAACCCGCTTCGCGTTCGCACGCTGCATTGGCCGCGTGGTGTCCATTTGGACACCACGCGGCCATTTTCGTTTTGCGCAGGATTAGGCCGTGCGCGTAGGGAACCGAATGCTATGAAAACAAGACCTTTTGGCGACCGGCTCGTAAGCGAAGTCGGTTTGGGATGCTGGCAGTTCGGCGGCGACTGGGGCGACGTATCCGACGCCGCCGCATTGGGAACACTCCACGCCGCGCACGACTCAGGCGTGACGTTTTTCGATACCGCCGATGTGTACGGGGGTGGGCGCAGCGAACAGTTGATTGGCCGCTTCCTTAAAGAAAAGAAAGCGTTTGGCGAAACCGGCGCATTTGTGGCGACGAAGTTGGGCCGCAGTTCGCCGCCCGGCTTGCCCGAAAACTTGACGCTTGAAAATATGCGCAAACATACGGAAGCGAGTTTGCGCCGCTTAGATGTGGATGTGTTGGATTTAACGCAACTTCACTGCGTCCCGACCGAAGCCCTGCGCGATGGGGCTGTGTTCGACAATCTGCGAATCTTGCAGGGCGAGGGCAAAATTGCGCGCTGGGGCGCGAGCGTGGAGAGCATGGAGGAGGCGCATTTGTGCCTTGCGCAGCCGGGCCTGACCAGTTTGCAGATTATCTTTAACATCTTCCGGCAAAAGCCGATTGACGATTTATTTGCAAACGCGCAGGCCAAAAACGTCGCGCTCATCGTGCGTTTGCCGCTCGCGTCCGGCCTTTTGACCGGCAAGTTCACGCAGGAGACGACGTTTGCGCCGTCCGACCACCGAACGTACAACCGGAACGGCGACGCTTTCAATGTCGGCGAAACGTTCGCGGGCTTGCCGTTCGAGTTGGGCGTCGCCCTCGCCGACGAACTTAAGCCGCTCGTGCCACAAGGAATCACGCTCGCCGACGCCGCACTGCGCTGGTGCTTGGATTTCCCCGCCGTGTCGGTTATCATTCCCGGTGCGAAGAACCCTGATCAAGCCCGCGCGAACGCCAACGTCTCCGATATGCCGCCGCTCCCCGACGCTTTGCACCAAAAACTGCGGGCATGGTACGAGGAAAAGGTCAAGGAAAACATTCGCGGGCCGTATTAGGAATTAGGCCCTCCTGCCCTCACGCAGGCGACGGTCGCCCAATAATCGGATTCCGAAAACTATATTTCCGGCAGCCGTAACCATTCGCGGTTTTATACAGTCTATTCAGAAAATCCATTATTAGAGGGCAGGGGGTTAGAGCCAGTGATTTACCTGTCGCTTGCGGTAATTTTTCTGATGGCTATTGTCCATTTGCCGCCCGGACACTCGGCCCTCGACCCGATTAGTTGGGAATTGCAGGGCGGGAACCCGGTCGCGTGGCTTTTGATGGCGGGACTGTGCGGCGTGGTCGGCGTCTTTTGCAGGCGGCTCAAACAAAGTGGGCACAGCATCCGAACGGCGATTTTGCTTCTCGATATTGTAGGTTTGGCGATTATCGCGTTTACGCCGCCGACTTCCAAAATCCACGAAGGAACGCTGGAAGTCGTCGTCGTTTTGACCTTGATTTGGTTCACGATTATGGCGCTGGACTACGACTGCCAAGTTGTCGTCCATTTGTCGGCGCTTTGCGTGGTTTTGCTTTTGCCCCTCACGTTTTTCTCGATGGGCTTAATGGAAAAAGGCCTCATTATGTACAGTTTGGTTTGCTGCAATTTGCTCTATTACAGCGGCTTGGACGAAAACAGCCAAGCCCGCCGTTTATGGAATTGAACGCAAAAACGCCCGGCTATTATCAATAGCCGGGCGTTTTAGATTGAGCCGAAAGGCTACGGCGTGTAGGTGCGGGTGTGAGCGTCTTTGAGCCACGCGCGTAAAAGAGCGATGCCCGCTTCGATGTCGGAAACGCTCGCGGTTTCGTTGACGGTGTGGACGTAGCGGCACGGAGTCGAAAGGGTGAAGGACGGCACGCCACCGCGCGACCGCTGAATACCGCCCGCGTCCGTTCCGCCAAGTGGCAAAACTTCCATTTGGTAGGCAATGTTGTTCGCTTCGGCAACGTCGCGGAAATGGCGCACGAGTTTGGGGTGGCAGATGAGCGAGCCGTCCATAATCTTGATGGCCGTGCCCGCGCCCAATTTCGTGACACTTTCGTGTTCGGCCCCACCCGGATAATCCCCGGCAAGCGTGACATCAAGCGCGATGCCAATGTCTGGCTGAAGCGCGAACGCGGCGGGAATCGCGCCGCGCAAGCCGACCTCTTCTTGAACGGTGGCGACCGCGTAAATATCGGATGCAATCGGCTCCAAATCGCGCAGGGCCTCAATCATTTGAAAAACGCACAAGCGGTCGTCGAGCGTTTTGGACATGATGTTTTCGCCCACGCGCTCCGCCGTTCGGGCGAGCGTTACCATGTCGCCCAGTTCCACTTTGGCCTTGACTTCTTCGCCGGTCATCCCTAAATCGACAAACAAATCGCCGATTTGCACGGGCTTGTTGCGCTCTTCGGGCGTCAGCAAGTGCGTCGGTTTCGCCGACGGCTGCAATGCACCCAAAAGTTTTTCGCCCGCGAAGCCATGCACCCAAACCCGTTGCGCGACCAAGACGCGGGCATCAAAACCGCCGACGGGTTGCAAGCGAATAAAACCTTTATCGTCGATGTATTTGACCAAAAAGCCGATTTCGTCGATGTGGGCCGCGACCATGATTTTCGGCCCGTTTTCGCTCGTGCCTTTTTTGTAGCCGATAACACTGCCCATCGCGTCGGTGGAAAGCGTATCGACCAATGGGCCGAGTTCGCGCTTGACAACTTCTCGAATGGCGTCTTCCCGGGACGGAACCCCGGGCGATTCGCAGATCTCTTTCAATAATTCAAAGTTCATAAGGTTTTTTAATTTCTATGCACGGTTCGTCGGTGATTTTACCGTTCGTGCCGCGCGTATCTACACCGTGC
Source organism: uncultured Armatimonadaceae bacterium (assembly GCA_964241985.1). GTDB lineage: Bacteria > Armatimonadota > Armatimonadia > Armatimonadales > Armatimonadaceae > CAXTBP01. The sequence goes on from CAXTBP010000025.1 coordinate 3,755, forward strand.
TCTATGGTTATTCCTGCCTTGAAACGGTTCAAAGATACTCCATTCACGCAAATTCGCGTAAAATCTGGTAAATCAAGCAATAAGGAAAAATAATATGACAGGCTTGGTTTCCGCCGTGTGCGCGAGCCACTCACACACGTTCAGCAAAACCGTCGTGCCGTGCATTCGGCTCATCGCCGGTTTGGGCGTGGACGGCGACGCGCATTCGGGCGCGACCGTTAAGCACCGCTCGCGCGTCGCCCAAGACCCGTCGCAGCCCAATCTGCGGCAAGTCCATTTGATGCACGCCGAACTGTTCGACGAACTTGCCGAAAAAGGGTTCACCGTTTCGGCAGGGCAACTGGGCGAAAACATCACGACGCGCGCCGTCCATTTGCTCGGCCTGCCACAGCGCGCCCGCCTTTACATCGGCCCCGATGCCATTATAGAAATCACGGGCCTGCGAAACCCCTGCGCCCAAATCGACCAGTTTATGCCGGGTTTGCTCGCCGCCGTGTTAGACCGCGATGCCGACGGAAACCTCATTCGCAAAGCCGGAATTATGGGCATTGTGCTTGCGGGCGGAGAAATTCACGCGGGCGACAGTATCCGCGTCAAACTTCCGCCGCTCCCGCATCTACCGCTGGAGCGAGTATAAAAGGTTTTAGCGGGGGACGGGCGTTTTTTGCAGGGCTTCTTCAATGATTTGGGTCGGGGTTTCGCCGCCGTATTTGGAGCGCGTGTCGAGTTGGATGCGGTGCGATAAAACCGGGACGGCGAGGGCGCGGACATCATCGGGCAGAACATAGTCGCGGCCCTGCATTTTGGCCCGCGCTTGGGCGGTGCGGTACAGCATAAGCGAGCCGCGCGGCGAAATACCCATGCGCAACCGAGTGTCGCCGCGCGAGGTTTCCACTAAGCGCAAAATGTATTCGGCGACGCTTCGCTCTACCCGAACGCTTTTCACGGTTTCCTGCAAGCGGGCCACGTCGCCCGTCGTTACGACCGGCTCCAAATCGTCTAAGGGATGGCGCGTGTTTTGGCTGTACAGCATATCGAGTTCGTGGGCCGAATCGGGGTAGCCGAGGGTTATCCGCATGGCGAACCGGTCTAATTGCGCTTCGGGCAGCGGATAGGTTCCGTGATAATCCGACGGGTTTTGCGTGGCGACCACGAAAAACGGTGCGGTTATAGCGCGGGCCTCGCCTTCGACCGTCACCTGCGATTCGCTCATTACTTCGAGGAGGGCGGATTGGGTGCGCGGACTGGTGCGGTTGATTTCGTCGGCAAGCAGAACGTTCGTAAAAACCGGCCCGGGCCTAAACGTGAACGATCCGTCGGTCGGATTGTAAAACGACGAACCGGTTACGTCGGCGGGCAGCAAATCGGGGGTAAACTGGACGCGCCGAAACTCGCCACTCAGCGAGCGGGCCAGCGATTTGGCAAGCGTCGTTTTTCCGGTTCCCGGCACGTCTTCGAGAAGCGTGTGCCCGCCCGCGAGGAGGGCCGTCAGTAAAAGCCGGATTCCCTCTTCCTTGCCCTTGATGACGCGGTTAAGGTTCGCTTCAACGGCGGCGACCTGTGCCATAAACGTTTCCGTGTTCGCGGCTTCCAGCGACGGTAAAACGAGCGAGTCGGACGAAACCGTTAAATTTTGGGCGGGCGTAGCGTCATTATTGGGCGAGGCATCGAGTTCGGCAGTCCGTGTCATGCGGGCGTTGATTCTTCCATTTGGTTGAGCAGTGTGTTAAGCGCGGCAAGGTCGCTCGGGCTTGGCGGCGGCCCAAATCGGGCGCGGTCGTAATCCTTTACCCACAAGCGGGCAATCGGCAGCAGGTCGCTTGATTCGCCGCCCGCTTGTTCATTGCCGAGGAAAACGCGGCCCACGTATTCGGCGTACGGCGTTTGGGCGGGAATCGGCGCGCCGGTTTTTTGCGACCATACCGTTTCAAAGCGGGCGGCAAGTTGGGCGACATCGGGCGGGGGCGTGGAATATGTACGCCCGTCCGCGCCGATTCCCAAACCCGCCCGTCGTCGTTTGCGAGCCAAATAGGTAAGCGTGCCATACGCCCCGGCCAAAACCACGACGACGGCGACAATGGCTTGGATTTGAACCGCCGTCAAATTGGCGATAAAGTCGCTCAAATTGCCCAGTCGGTCTTGTATCCATTCGGTCGCTTTGCGCCACGGCTCGATTTCTTCGTTATCGCCGCCGGGCTGACCGGCCGCGGGTGTGGCTTCCACGACGACCCAGCCGATGCCCTTGACCCACGCTTCGCACCACGCATGGGCGTCGCGCTGCCGAACAACCGTGGTGTTGTCGCCCAATCCCTCGTGGGCGAAATAACCGGTCACGTAACGGGTCGGCACGCCCACGCAGCGGAGCATCAAGCAGGCGGCAGTTGCGAAAAACTCGCAGTGCGCCCCTTTCACCGGCTGCGACAGCAAAAAATCCGCGATGGGATCGGGATACGCGCCGGGATTGGGCACGAAATTCAAACTGTAATTGTGCGTTTGCAGAAGATACGCGACAACGGCGTCGGCTTTTTTCGCGTCCGTGGTTTCTTTGCCTGCGACATTTTGGGCGAGCGCGCGGATTTTCGGGTCGAGCGAATCGGGAATTAGCAAGGCCCGCTGCAAACGCGCGGCGTCGCGGCGGGCGGCCCACACGCCTTGATAGGTGTTCGATGGCGCGACAGTCGCGGTGTATTCATACGGAGCGGTGGTGCGGCGCGGCGTGCGAATCGGCCCGCCGCCCGCAACGTCGCCGTACAAACTGGCCGCCTCGCCTTTGTCCACTTCCGACGTTTCGAGGGGGAAATAAAGCAGAGGATTGTCAGTGGCGATGCGCGTAACCAGAACCGATTCCGTACCGCCGACCCGCTGGGCTTGTGGGGGAACCAATTCCGTGTCGGGAATAATTCGGGCACGACGGTCGGAAATCGACGGCCCCCAAGTCCCTTTGTCGTAAGTGTCGAACGCGGAGCCGTGCCAGTGCGGATCGCCGAAATAGTTGTTGATGCGCAAAATCCGCACGGGCGCGCCGCGTAAATTAAAAAGCGGCCCAAGCGATGGCTGCTCGGCCATCAAAGTGGATTCCATGCGCATGCGCTGCGGGGGATACCCACTTAAACGGTTGGTGAGTTCCGTCAGATTACCCCGATAGCGCGTGACGCCGCCGTACACTGCTCCGCCGAACGCGAAGGCAACTATGAGCGCGCAGAGTTGCAAGACACGCGGAAAACGGGCGGGAACCGACGTATCGCGGGGCGGCTCGGCGGATTGGCGCGGGCGATAAGTAAAAAGCGCGAGCGAAACGCACAACAAATAAATCGGAGCTAAAAAGCGAATAAAGCGGTCGTCGAACGTGTTGCTCGATGTAACGAAAACCAAGCCGGAAAACAAAATGATGAACAGCGGCGACTGGCGCGTATCGCCGGTTCGGGTGCGCCACCGCCAAAATTGCAACACCATCAGAAGGGCGTACATTTCGGCGAAACCGTTGCGAAAACTGGCCGGGCCGATCTGCTCGTAATTGTTTTGCTGACCGTCTTTTGGCGTGGCGGCATTGGCTGCAATAAGGATAAGACAGCCCAATCCAAAAAGCGTCACGTGAAGCCGCGAGCCGTCGGGGATGCGCTGCGGCAACACATACGAGAGCAAAATCAGCAGGCCAAAGCCCCAAACGAGCGGAAGGCTGTTGCCACTCGATAAAATCAGCGTGACGAGCGACAGCAAGGCGGCAAGCAGAACCGGAAACGGAACGAGCGGCGGACGCACTGCCGCGGGCGTTGTCGGTGAAAGCAGAGGATCGTCAGCCAAGATCGGACGGGCGGGACGCGAAAAAGGAAGCCTCACCAGATGAACCCTCCCGTTTCGCGGCTTGTTTCGTTGGGATTCAACACGATAAACGATAAGTCGTCGGTCGAGGTAGGCAAAGCGGTTAAACCGGTCATATCCGAAGATACCAGAATCACCTTGACGCCGGTTCCATTGGCGCGCAGTCGCTCCACAAAACTGCGCCGCGCGTCGTCCCACGTCAAAAACACGCACACCACGCTCGTTATCTGTGCAAGATTGGCGTGGATTTCCGGCTCAATGTCGGCTAACGTGTCGGTTGACGAGGCGGGGACGCAGGCCAAAATATCCAACACTTGATCGCGGACGGCGATACTGCGCCCGGTCGTCAAATAATACAGGCTCGGCCCCGCCGCGAACAAATCAATCAAATAATCGCGCTCGGACAAGTAATCGGAAACCGACGCGCAAGCCGACACGGCGGCTTCAAAAGCCGCTTCGCTTTCGGCGTTCGCGGCACGACGGGCGGCGCGGCTTCGGCCTACTGCCGAGCCGGTCACCCCCGAAGCCCACGTATCGAGGACGACGCCGACGCGCAAAAAATACTCCTCGCGGTATTCGCGCACAATCGGCATTCCGCCCAGCCGCGCGGTCGCCCGCCAGTCGATGTCGCGCAGATTGTCGCCTTCGCGGAACTCGCGGTTTCCCAAAAACTCGAACGAGTCACCCAAATGGGCGGTCAGCGCCATGCCGCCGGGATGGGTTCGCGTGCCGACCGGCAAGTCCATCCGCGCAATCGGCAAAAACGAAGGCACGACAAGGAGGGCGGAATCCGTTTTGTATTCGCGGTAGGCATTGAGAAGCCCGAACGGGAAATCGGATTCGACGCGAAAGCCGCGCAAGTTGTATTGCCCGCGCTTTTTGCACGCCAGCCCGACGCGCACGGTTTGCGTTTCGCCGGGCGCAAGAGCGCCGACGGGCACACCGCTTTCCGTTTCGCTGTCGATTTCGAGCGGCAAGCGGGCCGGAAGGATGTTGAGTTCGACGCCCCATAACCGCTCTGGCTGCGTGATTTCGACTTTGACCGGCAATACTTCGCCCGAGGAAATGCGTGGCGCGTGGCTTGCTTTGAGTTTGACGCGGGGCCGATTGAATAAGACAGCAAGGCCTGTAATCGTCCACAGGCCAACCGCATACGAGAGGGGGACGTAAGCCTGAATATCAAGGGTCGGCGAAACCGCGAACAGCATAAAGGCGGTCACGCCCAAGAACCAGCGGCCCGCCCGCGTCAATCGGTGCGTGTAAAACCGCCACAGCCATTTGCTCAAGCCGCCTTGAAACACGGGGTGCAGCCGAATATCTTTGGTTCCCGGAAACGACGGGAAAAGGGTCGTTAGATCGGCGGTGGCGAGGGAGCGCACTGGAACGGGCAAAAATGCGGGCATAGATATTTGGAGTATACCCAGTCAACAAATTTCATTGTTTGCTTTGAAGGCAAATCAATTCTGCATAGTCTTAACGGATGAAAGACCGAGGTTTGTTTTTAACGCCATGAAACCGTTTCGCTTCCCCTTTGCCAATCCTGCCCTTGTTGCCGTTTTTGCCGCTACCGCGCTTTTTGTTTCGTCGCCGGTTGTTGTCGCCCAAACGCGCGATAACGACCCCACCGTCGATATTGCCGCCAATGGACACGGGCGCATCAACTACGCATCGGGCACGATCAAGGCGACCGGCTACGGCGCGCCGCCCAAAAACGCGAACACGCCCGCGCAGGCGAAACTCATGGCGATTGGGGCCGCGCGCGCCGACGCCTTGCGAAACCTTGCCATGACGGTTTCGAGTATTCAAGTGACGGCGGAAACCAAAGTCAAAAATTACGAATTGCAAAGCGACGTGGTGCAGACGAAACTGTCGGCCCTTTTGCAGTCGCCGCGCGTCGTGTCGGAAACCACGCAGCCCGATGGAACCGCGCAGGTCACCGTTGAGATGCCGATGTACGGCCCGAACTCGGTCGCATCCGCCATTTTGCCCGAAGTTTTGGGAAATGCAAACGGCAACAACAATAGCTACGGCGCGCCCGTTGTTAGTGCCCCCTACACACCGGTGGGGGGCTACGTGCCGGGCGGCGCAGGCGCAAACGCGAACGGCGAATTCGTCGGCCCCAGTTCGCCCGCCGTGCGCATTGTTCCCGCCCCGCGCCCCGCGCCTCTTGCGCCGCTGCGCCGCGAACCGGGTTTGACGCCGCTCGGCGACAGCGGCCCGTTTTCCGCCGTGATTATTGACTGCCGAGGTTTGAATATCGAAGCGATTATGAGTCCCAAACTCATGGACACGACAGGCCGCGAAGTGTACGGAACGATCCGCGTGACGCCCGAGTATGCGATTGACACCGGTATCGTGAGTTACCCGCGCTCGATGAGCGAGGCCGTGCGGAGCGCGCGGGCCGGATCGCACCCGTTAATCGTGCGCGGCTTGCGCGCCGCCGACAAGCACCGCTTCAATCCCGTTATTTCCCTTGAAGACGCCGACCGGATTCTTGCCGCCAACAACCGCGACGGCTTTTTGGAAAAAACGCGCGTTATTTTCCTCGTTGACCCGGTAAAATAGATATACGGTTGTTTTCATGCCGCCCGCCACAATTTGCGCGGGCGGCATGAAATGGGTTAAGGAGTATCGGGTTCCATGCCTCCTCGCTTGCGACATTTTGCGGTTTCTACTGCCGCCGTGACGTTCGCCTCCTGTGCCGCGTTGGGCACGGGGGCTTTTGTGCTGTCTGTGCCAACTTCCGTTCATGCCGCCGGGCCGAAGGCGAAAAGCGGCGACATTTTGCGTTTGTTTAGCGACGCTCACGTGCTTGTTGTTACGAACGAGGACGCCGCTTTGGTGGACGCTTTACTCGAGGGAACGCGCCCTAAAACGCGGCGCGTTCTTTCCGTAGACGACTGGGTGCAAAGCGATAGGGGCGACAACAAGGGCGAAGTGCGCGTTTTTCTGATCAACCGCGAAAAACTGCCCGTCTCCGGTGTCGCGGCGATTAACGCGGCCCGTCGATTACCCGAAGGTGCGTGCGGCGACACCGACGAGATTTGGGCGTTCGGGCATAAAATCGGTAAAAAGTTCGACGGGCGCGAAAGTGTTAACATCGTTTTGTCCGCCCCGGATAGCGCGTGGCTTAAACAAAACGTGCGCGAGTTCCGCAGTTGGATCAACTTGCCCTACGACCCGAACAAGCGGCCCGTGCCGTCGATGGGCGTTATTGCGCTGGGCCAAAGCGGCGAGTTGCGCGAAACCGCCGCCCGTTTGACGACCGACAATCCCCAAGTGGCGGGCGCACTGCCGCGCTTTCACAGCCTTTCTGTGGACGAGTGGACGAGCGGAGCCTTGCGAACCGGCCACAGCGACGAACTCGTTTTGATTGACCGGAGTTCGCTTCAAGCGGGCGAACAATCCGCGCTCGCCCCGATAACGGCGGGCAAAACGATTGCCGCAAGCGATACCGTTGCATGGCGCGAGCGCAAGAGCGCGGACAAAGCGGGCAAAACGCGGTGGCGGATCGTCGTTTCCGCGCCGAACGGGACGATGCTTTCCGATGCCGTCCGCCGCTATCCCGACCCGCGCCGCGTCCCGACCACGCCGCTTGTCGTCAGCACGGCCCGCGATTTGCGAAGCGTACGCCGCGTTGCGGTTGCGGGCGTCAAAAACAACGCCCTCGGCGCGGATACGATCAAGCGAATCGCCAGCCGAACCGCCACCGAACTACGAAGCATGGACGCTTTTGAAGTGCCCGACCGCGCGGGTTTAAGCGAAATTTTGAGTGAAATCGCGTTGCAACAGGCCGGGATTACCAAAGCGAACGACCGCGCCCGCGTCCAACAACTTGCCGCCGCCGACGCGCTTCTAATTGTGGAAATAACGGATGCCGGGGGACGCACCGATTACTCGGCCCAATGCGAGCGTATCACGCCGAAAATGGGTAAGCCCCCGCGCAAACCGCTGGAGCCGTCGCGGTTTCGCGGCGTACTCAGCTTGCCCGGCAAAGAAGACGACCCGACCGTTCGCAGTTTGGGTGAAGCCTTGCTGGGACGCGCGCTGGGAACCAAATCCGACGACGACTACCGGCGCGACCTCAACCAGTATAACTACGAAACCCTGCCACGCTGGCAGCAAATGGTGACGCAGTACCAAAACGAGCGCGATACCCGCGCGGTGGAATGGCGGCAGGCCGTCAAATCCCGTGCAAAAGCCACCGTTTCTGGCAGTTTACGCCTTGTCGATTTGACGGATGGCTTGGTGCTTTGGGAAACGCCATTCACGGTCAGCGACACAAGCGAGCAGGCCGAGGGCGTTTCCACCGTTACCTCGCGCGGCGACGATTCCGGCCCGCCCACCGATACGTGCCCACAGCCCGTAAGTCACGCGCCTGACGCCTTGACTGCGCGGTGCGCGGAAGCCGCCGTCACGCAGGCCGTGCGCGGTTTGCGTTTGAGCGCATTGCTTCCACAAGCAACCGGCTCTTTGATCGCCGACGCAACACCCACCGCATCGCCTGTGCATACTGCGCCCAAAGGTAAACTGCTGGATATTGACGGCGACAGTTACTTAGTCGGCTTGGGCCAAACCGACGGAGTGAAAGTCGGCGACATTTTAACCATTGCGCTGGACGAAAAAACGACGGCTCGGCTTATCGTGACCCGCGTCCGCCCGCGCACCTGTGATGCCGTGTGGGACAAAACCGCGCCCGCCGCGCTGACCGCTCGCGTTTCGGTCGGACAACTTGCGACGCCCGCCGCTGCGGTTACCGCGCCCGCTACGGTGGTTTCCAACGTTTCGCCCGCGCCCGGCGCAAAGGCCAACCCATGAAACGTCACTCGGGTTTCATTGCCGTACTTTTGGTGGGTGCATTTGCCCTTGGTATGACAGCGGCACAAGCGCAAACGGAAACCGACACTGCGCCCACAGTGACAGTAACATCGGCCCCGGCGGAAACGCGCGAAGTTGTGGCGACAGGCCGCGCCGCCGTTGGGGTAGGGGGCATTCCTGCCGCCCGCAAAGCAGCCCAAGCCCAAGCCTTGCGAAACGCGGTCGAAAAAACGTTGGGCGTGTACATCAACGCCCGCACCCGCACCCAAAATTACCAACTGGTGCGCGACGAAGTCACGACCCACGCGAGCGGCTACGCTACCTTGCAAAGCGTGGAGCGCGAAACCGTCAGTTTGGACGGCAACGAAGTCACATCCACCGTGCGCGCCCTCGTGTCGCTGCGCCCGCTCGCCGAGCAACTCAAAGCGTCGCGCTTAACCCGGGCGTGGCGCGTGTACGTGCCCGTCAAAGGCGGCGACAACGCGCGGCCCGCCCGCGCACAAACCGAATCGGCGCTCGAGCAAGCCGGTTTCTTGGTCGTGTCGTCCGCAAAAGACGCCGACATTTTGATTGACCTCGCGCCTTCATGGCAAGCCACCGCCAATACACCGCTCGATACCGCCGCCGGGCCGATGACCATGCACGGCGTTCGCGCAAATGTGACCGTGCGTGCGACGCGCAAAGGAACCGGCGAAGTCGTTGCCGCGCTTTCGGCCCCCGCGCAAAGTTTGCATGTTAGCGGCGAAACCGCCCGCGCCCAATCGGCGGAAACGGCGGCTCGCGCTTTGTCGCCGCGCTTGGTGGACGCTCTGCTTTTGCTGCCCGCCCGCGATTTCGTGACGGTAGCCCTTGTTGTAAACAACATCAATAGCGCGGCCCGGATGGGAAAATTGGAAGACGCGCTGCAAACCGTGTCCGGCGTGCAAAATGTCGTGCGTCGATCCTATCAAAGCGGCGCGGGCGCTTGGGAATTGGATGTTGTCACCGACGCCGTTCCGCTTTTGACGCGCACCCTCGAAGAAGACGCCGCCTTCAAACCGTTTGGTTTGCGCGTATCGGAAGAATCCCGCGCCAAAATCGTCGCGTCCGCTTCTTCCCCGGCTGCGCCAATCAAAGCGCGGCGCGTCAGCCGGAACAAATGATACAGTAACTGCGCGGCGCGGTGTTTTCGCCCGTTTTTCGCCGCGCTCCGCTATGCTTTCCGTCCTCGACGCCACCGCAAATACCGCTTCCCAAACAACCGACGACGCGCCGCTCATGTCGCTCGTGTTTCCCATCTACAACGAAGAAGCCGTTTTGCCGCACCTTTTGCCGCGCTTGGATGCCGTTGTCGCCGATTTGCGCGCGCAAAACGGTAACGCCGAAATAGAGGCGATTTTCGTAAACGACGGTTCCCGGGACAATTCGCTTGCCCTCCTTGCCGACCTTTGCGAAACCCGCCCGTGGATGCGCGTTTTGGGACTGTCGCGCAACTTCGGTCATCAGATCGCGGTCACGGCGGGAATGCACCACGCCACAGGCCTCGCCGTCGTGTTGATGGACGCCGACGGACAAGACCCGCCCGAACTGCTCCCCGAAATGCTGGCCCTATGGAAAAGCGGCTACGAGGTCGTATACGGCGTCCGCACCGAACGCGAAGGTGAAACGTGGTTCAAAAAAGTAACCGCGAGCCTGTTCTACCGCGCTTTGCAAAAACTGACGAGCGTACCTATTCCCGCCGATACCGGCGACTTTCGCTTGATGGATCGAAAAGTCGTGGACGCGCTCAACCGCATGAACGAGCAACATCGGTTTTTGCGCGGAATGTCGGCATGGGTCGGCTTCAAGCAAGTCGGCCTGCCCTACGCCCGCCCCGCGCGCCTTGCCGGTGAAACCAAATATCCCCTGCGAAAAATGCTGCGCCTTGCCGCTGACGCCGTCGTCTCGTTTTCGGACGCCCCGCTCAAAGTCGCCACCAATTTAGGTTGGACAATCGCGCTCGCCTCCATCGCCTACGGCCTAATAACGGTTGTGCGCTACCTAATGAGTGACGGCGCATTTGCTCCCGGCTGGGCAAGTCTGGTCGTTGTGCTATCGCTTTTATCCGGCGTCCAACTCATCACGCTCGGCCTCATCGGCGAATATATAGGCCGCATCTACGACGAGGTAAAAGGCCGCCCGCTCTATCTAATCGCGCAGGACTGGGGCGGCAAAAAAGGCGCGGACGAAAAAATAGCCGCGCCAAATAACCAACTGTAAAATGCCCAAAGCGGGATTCGAACCCGCAATCCCTCACGGGCAGTGGATTTTAAGTCCACCGTGTATACCGTTCCACCATCTGGGCAAAAGGGGATAATCGCGGTTTATGGTAACACGCTTTACCGGTTTTCGTCAACCGTTCGCCGCTCGTTTTCCTGTATAATGAAGTTTGCCAGCAGACCTTTGGGGGGATTTATGATACGAACCGTAGAAGCCGTCATTGATGAGCGTGGCGAGGTTTTCTTACAGGAAGCTATTGCTCTGCCTGCAACGTACCGCGCACTGGTGACTATTCTCGAAGAAGAACCGCGCTCGGATGAACCTGCGCGGTTGAGTGAAGCGGCACTTGCCGAAGATTGGAATAAGCCGGAAGAGGAAGATGCATGGCTTCATCTACAGTCGGCGCAGTAGTCACGGTCACGTTTCCGTTTTCCGATTTGTCGGAAACACGGCGCAGACCGGCGGTTGTTTTAGCCCGAGCGGGCGCGACGGACTGGATTTTGTGCCAAATCACCAGCAACGCTTACGGCGATGCTCGTTCCATCACACTCGACAGCGATGACTTCGCCAGCGGTTCGCTCCGCGTTACAAGTTACGCGCGACCCGGTAAATTGTTTACTGCCAACGCAACCATAATCACATCGGAAGTTGGAGTTTTGAAAGCCGACGCTTTGAACCGTATTTTAGATGCCGTAATCGCTGTATTTAGGCCGTAACAACAAAAGTGCGGCGGGAACTTTACTGCGTCAATCCCGTAAATGTACTTGGTGTGGCTGCCGCAAAATAATCCCTGTTTTGGTTTGACAGGGTAGGGGTATTGTGGTAGCATTTAGTTTCGTGTCCTGTTGTTGCTATAACTTCTACCCGAAGGGGCAATGACCGTTCAAATTAGCCTATTCGTTCGCCGCGAGCACGAGAACGCTCAATAGCGCGTTCCCGCCGTTATACCTCCATGTAGAACGGCGGTTTTTGTGTGTTTCGTGGTCGGCGGAAAATCGGTCGGACACGTGAGGGGCGCATCCGTTTTAGGCGGCCCGTTCGTTCGTTTTGCGGCCCATCAGGAGGGGCCATTCAAACTGTATGGAAATTCAGCACACGGCCAAGCGTGCCACCCACGCCGTACCGATCCCGAACCTTGTCGAACTCCAACTCAACTCCTTCCGCTGGTTTTTAGAAGAAGGCTTGAATGAATTGTTCCAGTCGTTCTCGCCGATCCACGATTTTTCCGGTTCCACGTCCATCGAACTTTTGGACTTTACCCTCGGCGAACCTAAATACACGCTGGAACAATGCCGCTCGCGCGACGTGACCTTCGAGTCCCCGATCAAGGCGCGCGTCCGCCTGACCACGCGCGAAAACGAAGTCATCGAGTCCGAAGTGTATCTGGGCGATCTGCCCTTGATGACCGATAAGGGCACGTTCGTTGTGAACGGGGCCGAGCGCGTCGTCGTGTCGCAGTTGTCGCGTTCCGCCGGTATTTATTTCCGTGATTCGCTGAACCTGTCGCTCGCATGGGAGTTCTTCGCCACGCTCATCCCGAGCGAAGGCCCGTGGGTTGACATCGAAACCGACGCATCGGACGCCATCACGGTTCGCATCGGGCAAAACAAGAAGTTCGCCATCACGACGCTTTTGCGCGCACTGCACCATTTTCCGCAGGCCGACCCGTCGGGTGAGTTCGATGTCGCTTACACCGAACTTTTGGGCAAAAAACTCGCCGCTCCGGTGATTGATACCGTGACCGGTGAGGTTATTTTGGAAGCGGGCGTGGTTGTCGATGCCGATATGTACCGGCAGGCGACCAAAGCCCTCGGCGGCGAAAACGCCGTCCGCATGATGCGCGCTCGCGTCTTGGTTGAGTCCGTGCCCGTGGAAACTGACCAGCAAATTTTGGATCGGTTCGGCTCGCGCACCACACTTGAAGGCGAAAATCTGACAGCCGAAACGCTGACCGGCAAGTACGCCATCGAGGACATCTTCGGCGGCGACAGCAAGTTGCTGGTTCCTGCGTATGGACGCATCGAAAAAGAAATCGCCAAGCGCATCGCCGGTTTGGAACTTCCCTCGATTGAGGTCTTGGAAGTTCCTAAATTCATCGCGGCGACCCTTGACATGGAAGACCCGAAAGTCGTCGATCAGTACACGGCCCTTTTGGACATTTACCACAAAGTGCGTCCCGGCGATCCGGCAACGCCCGAATCGTCGCGCGCTTTGCTTCAGTCCATGTTCTTCGATACGCGCCGCTACGATTTGGCGAAAGTCGGTCGGCACAAAATCAACAAAAAACTGGGCCTGAACCTGCCGCTGTCGGTTCGGAACCTGACCAAAGACGACTTGCTCGCCGTGATGGACTACATCATGGGCTTGGCGAAAGCAAACACCGACCCGGAAGCCTCCGACGAAGAAAAGATGCGCTTCACGACCGACGACATCGACCACTTGGAAAACAAGCGTGTCCGCTCGGTTGGCGAACTCCTTTACTCGCAGCTTCGCATGGGCTTTCTCCGCATGGAAAAAGTCGCCAAAGAGCGCATGACAAGTCTCGACAGCGAGAACATCATTCCGCAAGTCGTTTTGTCCGTCAAACCGATCAGCGCGGCGATAAAGTCGTTCTTCGGTTCGTCGCAGTTGTCGCAGTTCATGGATCAGACCAACCCGCTTGCGGAGTTGACGCACAAACGGCGTTTGTCCGCGCTTGGGCCGGGCGGTTTGTCCCGCCAGTCGGCCAAACTTGAAGTCCGCGACGTCCACCACTCCCACTACGGGCGCATTTGCCCCATCGAAACGCCGGAAGGCCCGAACATCGGTCTTATCGGTTCGATGGCGGTTCACGCCCGCGTGGATCCGTTCGGCTTTTTGGAATCGCCGTATCGCCGTATCATCAACGGCAAGGTGAGCGACGAAATCGATTGGCTGCCCGCCGACAACGAGCATTTCTACTACATTGCTCCGGCCAGCGCGCGCCTTAGCGACGAGGGTGCGTTTATGGCGAAAACCTTGCAGGTGCGCCATAACAACCAGTACCCCGTGGTTCCAACGACGCAAATCGACTATATGGACGTTTCGCCCCAGCAGTTGGTGTCGGTCGCAACCGCGATGATTCCGTTCTTGGAAAACGACGACGCGAACCGCGCTTTGATGGGTGCGAATATGCAGCGGCAGGCCGTGCCGACCCTGCGCCCCGACGCGCCGCTTGTCAAAACCGGCATGGAGAAGCGGGCCGCCCAAGACTCGGGCGCGGTCATCCTTGCCAAGCGCGGCGGACGTATTCGCAAGGTTACGTCGGAAGAAATCGTGATCGAGGCGACCGGTGGCCGCATCGACACGTACCCGCTGCTTAACATGATCCGCTCCAACCAAGCGACCTGTATCACGCAGCGCCCCGTGGTCAACAACGGGCAGCGCGTCCGGCAGGGCGATGTGCTTGCCGACGGCCCGTGCACCGATGGCGGCGAACTCGCGCTTGGGCAAAACGTGCTGGTCGCGTTTATGCCGTGGAACGGCTACAACTACGAGGACGCCATTCTGCTGTCCCAGCGGTTGGTACGCGATGATGTCTTTACGTCCATCCATATCGAAAAGTATGAGTTGGAAGCCCGCGACACCAAACTCGGCCCGGAAGAAATGACACGCGACATCCCCAACGTCGGCGAGGACGCCCTCAAAGACTTGGACGAAGAAGGCATCATTCGCATCGGGGCCGAAGTCCGCGCCGACGATATTCTTGTCGGCAAAGTCGCGCCCAAAGGACAGGGCGAACTGACAGCCGAAGAGCGGCTTATCATCGCCATCTTCGGTAAAAAGGCCGAAGAAACCCGCGACGTATCCTTGCGCGTTCCGCACGGTGAAAAGGGCAAGATCGTTGACGTGAAAGTCTTTTCGCGCTTCAAGTACAAAGACTCGTCCGGCAACGTGTTCAACTTTTCCAAGCGGCCCGATTCGTTGGAGTCGCCGTATGACGGGTCGGAGATGGAACGGCTTCCCCCGGACGATTTGAACGCGGGCGTCAACAAACTGGTGCGTGTGTACATCGCCCAAAAGCGCAAAGTCATGGAAGGCGACAAAATGGCGGGACGCCACGGCAACAAAGGCGTGGTTTCCAAAATTTTGCCCGAAGCCGATATGCCGTATTTGCCGGACGGAACCCCGGTTGACATCGTTTTGAACCCGCTGGGCGTACCGTCGCGTATGAACATCGGTCAAATCATGGAAACCCACTTGGGCTACGTTGCGCGCGAACTCGGCGTACAGTTCAAGGAGCCGATTTTTGAAGGCTCGACCGAAGAAGAAATTCTTCGGGAAATGGATCGCTACGCGCAAAAACTGCGACGCCAAATGCTCGTGGATTATTTGGCGACGGATTTGAAACTCGACGTGGACTTCCCGGAAGTCGAAAACGAGCGCGACCAAACGCTCGAAGACTTGTTCGGGCCGCTCGAAGCCGTGTTGCGCGATTTAGATGCGCCGGAACTGGAGCGGGCATCGGCGGTACTCGCGGGGCCATTGGTCGGCGAAACGGTTTCGGACGATTATCCGTACCAAACGCTGATGGAAATTATCCATAACCGCGTGTACAACCGGGTTGGCTTCCACGCCGATTCGTGCAAAACGGATGTGCGCGACGGCAAGACCGGCGACAAATTCAGTATGCCCGTATCCGTTGGTCGGATTTATATGCTGAAACTGGCCCACCTTGTGGACGACAAAATCCACGCCCGTTCGACCGGCCCCTACTCGCTGGTCACCCAGCAGCCGCTGGGCGGCAAAGCGCAGTTCGGTGGACAGCGGTTCGGCGAAATGGAAGTGTGGGCACTGGAAGCCTACGGGGCCGCGTACACCTTGCAGGAAATCCTGACCATCAAGTCGGACGATGTGCAGGGCCGCGTCAAAACGTATGAGTCCATCGTCAAGGGCGACCCGATGCTGGAGCCGGGCGTGCCGGAATCGTTCAAGATTCTGGTCAACGAACTGCAAAGCTTGGGCCTCAAAGTCACGGTCGAGGACGTGAACATGAACGAAATCGACCTGAAAGACAAGGACGACGACTTCATTGACGAGGAAGCGTCGCGCCGCCGCGCCGCGCTTCGCAAGCCCGACGAGTCCGCAAATCTTCTGCCCGTCGAATAAACGGGTCGGGGTTTAACAATCAACGGTTTGTCCGCGATACACTAAGTGTTGTGGGCAAGCCGTTTGGTTGCGCCCGTCACATCGACCAATTTTTAACCATTTGTTTGTTCGCGTTTTTGCCAACTGGGGTAAAATCGCTTGTTTGAGGTACGAGGAGCCTAAAGCCAACTATGGCCGACGCATCGACATTTGATAAAATTCGTATCGGTATCGCTTCCCCTGACCAAATTCGGCAGTGGAGCTACGGCGAGGTAAAAAAGCCGGAAACAATCAACTACCGCACCTTCAAGCCCGAACGCGACGGCTTGTTTTGCGAAAAGATTTTCGGGCCGCAAAAGGACTGGGAATGCCCTTGCGGTCGCTATAAAAAAGTAAAATTCAAAGGCATTATCTGCGAGCGGTGCGGCGTGGAAATCACGCGCTCCAAAGTGCGCCGCGAACGCATGGGTCATATCGAACTCGCGTCCCCCGTGTGCCACATTTGGTACTTGAAGGGTGTGCCGTCGCCGCTCGCACTGCTGCTTGATATGACGCCGCGACCGCTTGAAAAAGTGCTGTACTTCGCGTCCTATATTGTGACCAGCGTGGACAAAGGGCGGATAATGTCCGGCTACGACCAGTTCGGTCAAGCCGTGCTGCAGGAAATCGCGGGCTTGGAAGACGAGCGCGACGAGTTCATCCGCGAATACCGCGACGAGTTTTCCCGCGACGTGGCACAAGGCCGCCGCATCGTCGAGCCGTTCGACCCGGAAGCCGATCCCGAAACCATCGTGGAAGTCGAACCGACTTACGAGCCGTACACGGACGAGGAAATTTCCGACCGCGAAAAGCAGCTTGCCGAGCGCATCAAGCAGGAAGAAAAAGACACGACCGAGCGGATTGAGGAACTTAAAGTTTCCGTCGATAAGCTTAAAACATGGGAAAAACGCGCCCTGATTACCGAAGACGAATGGCGGGCTACCGAGCGCTTGCTGGACGTGTTCGCGCGCCGCATCGACGAATCGCTCCGCGACATCGTGACGGCTGGTTTGGGCGGAGCCGCAATCAAAAAACTCCTCGAAGAAATCGATCTTGATTCTTTGCAGCGCCAGCTTCGCAAGGAAATCGAAGAAACGCAGGGGCCGAAGCGACTGCGCGCCATCAAGCGCATTGAAGTCACCAATGCCTTTTTGGATTCCAAGTCGCGCCCCGAATGGATGATTTTAGATGCCGTGCCCGTGATTTCGCCCGAACTGCGCCCGATGGTGCAGCTTGACGGCGGTCGCTTCGCAACGTCTGACCTCAACGATTTGTACCGGCGTATCATCAATCGCAACAACCGGTTGAAGAAAATCACGGAAATTCGCGCGCCTGAATCGATTGTTAACCACGAAAAGCGACTGCTGCAAGAAGCGGTCGAAGCCCTGATTGACAACGGTCGCCGTACGCGCCCCGTGACCGGCTCGAATGGTCGCCCGCTCAAATCGCTGTCTGACATGCTCAAGGGCAAGGAAGGCCGCTTCCGCAAAAACCTCTTGGGCAAGCGCGTGGACTATTCGGGCCGCTCGGTTATCGTCGTCGGGCCGGACTTGAAACTCCACGAATGCGGTTTGCCCAAAGAGATGGCGCTGGAACTGTTCAAGCCGTTCGTTATGAAAACGCTCGTTGAGCGTGGCTACACGTCCAACATCAAAACCGCCAAGCGTATGATCGATAAGATGCGCCCGGAAGTGTGGGATGCGCTTGAGGAAGTCATCCGCGAGCACCCCGTGCTGCTGAACCGCGCCCCAACGCTGCACCGCTTGGGCATCCAAGCGTTTGAGCCGAAGCTCGTCGATGGCAAAGCGATTCAACTGCACCCGATGGTTTGTAAAGCCTTCAACGCGGACTTCGACGGCGACCAAATGGCCGTCCACATTCCGCTGTCGTCGGCGGCGCAGGCCGAAGCGCGGATTTTGATGCTGTCCACACACAACCTGTTCTCACCCGCCGACGGTTCGCCGATTGTGGCCCCGGCGCAGGACATCGTTTTGGGATGCTACTTCCTGACGATGGAAAAAGAAAATCTGGAGCCGCGCCACGTGCCGTTCGCGTCCGCATCGGATGCGATGCAGGCCTACGACAATGGGCTTTTGGATCTGCACGAGCCGATTGATGTGCGCGTCAAGCGGGGCGAACCCGTGCTCCGCATTACGGCAGGGCGTTTGATTTTCAACGAAATCATTCCCGCGTCGCTGCAATACGTCAACCGCGCCCTTGACAAAAACGGCTTGACCGCCATTATCGCCGAGGTGCATGACATCGAAGGCGACGAGCGCACGATCCAGCTTTTGGACGACATGAAAGCCATCGGCTTCAAATGGGCGTGCAAAGCGGGCATCACGTTCTCGCTCACCGACATGAAATCGCCGCCCGCCCGCGCGGAGATTTTGAAGCGCACCGAAGACGACGTTCTCAAAGCCAACGCTAACTTCCGGCGCGGTGTCACGTCGGCGGGTGAGCGCAAAGCTAAAGTGCTGGAACTGTGGACGAACGCGACAGCCGAAATTGCCGAAGAGATTATTAAGAACATCGAGCAGTTCAACCCGATCAACATCATCACGGACTCCAAAGCGCGCGGCTCCAAAAAGCAGCTCGCCCAGTTGTCCGGTATGCGCGGCCTGATGTCCGACCCGTTTGGTAACATCATCGAGGACTTGCCCGTCAAATCGAACTTCCACGAAGGCTTGTCCATCTTGGAATACTTCGTAACAACGCACGGAGCGCGTAAAGGTCTTGCCGATACCGCGCTTCGCACCGCTGACGCCGGATATTTGACCCGTCGCTTGGTGGATGTGGCCCAAGACGTGATCATTCGTGAAAACGACTGCGGAACGGCGGCGGGTATTCACGTACAGGAAATCGTCGAAGGCAAGGACGTGATCGAGCGGCTTGCCGAGCGCGTCAAAGGGCGCACGTCGCTTGAAGAAGTGCCGTATCCTGATGTCGAAGCGCTGACAGGGGTGCTTGATCCGCTTCCCGAACCGGGTCAGCTTTTGCTTGCCCGCAACGAAATCATTTCCGACGAGAAATGCGTTATCATCGGAAAACTTTCGAGCGCAGGTTTGATCAAGCGTATTGGTTTGCGGTCTGTACAGACGTGCGAATCGCGGCAGGGGGTTTGCGCCTACTGCTACGGACGCGATTTGGCGACCGGTAAAATCGTGGAAATCGGCGTCGCGGTGGGTATTATCGCCGCGCAGTCGATTGGCGAACCGGGCACGCAGCTCACAATGCGTACCTTCCACACGGGCGGCATCGCATCCGCCAACCAGTTGACCGGTGTCGCCGGTGTCAAGCGGGCGCGTTCTGCCAACCTGCAATACCTCTACGACGACCAAGAAAAAGGTCGCATTTCGCTGGGAACCGAGGAAGGCCATGAGCGCGAACGCGCCCGGGCCGTTCAAGCCCTGCTCAAAGTCGCCGAAGAACAAGTCGGCGGTCTGCTTCGCGTTGTGGAACTGTTTGAGTCCCGCAAACCGAAGGGCCAAGCGATTGTGACCGAGTTTGGCGGACTGGTTGCCGATATTGCGACCGAGGGCCTGCGCCGTGTGGTAATTCATACGCGGATGAAGGTCGGAGCCGATGCCAAAAACATCAAGGGTGAAACCGCGATGGAAGACATCAAGCACCCGGAAACCGGCGAAGTCATTGTTGCATCCGGCAGCGAGATTATCGAGCGGCTTGCCAAAAAGGTGCGCGATGCAGGCGTCGAAACCGTTCTCGTCAAAAAGGAAACGATGGTTCCTTATCGTGGCGAACTGGAAGTCAAAAAGGGCGACGAAGTCGAAGCGGGCCACCGCTTGACCGAGGGGCCGCTGGATCCGCAAAAGGTTCTGGACTTGCAAGGCATTCGTGGTTTGCAGGAATATCTGGTGCGCGAAGTGCAGAACGTGTACAAGCAGCAGGGCGTGGACATCAACGACAAACACGTTGAGGTTATCGTTCGGCAAATGCTTCGCAAACGCAAAGTCGTCGAACCGGGCGACTGCGACTTCCTGCACGGGCAAATGGTGGATCGGTTCCAAATCGAAGACGCCAACCGGCAAATCGAATCGCGCGAAACCCCGGGAAAACCGGCAACGTCGGTTCCCGTGCTGCTCGGCATCACGGAAGCGTCGCTTGCGACCGATTCGTTCCTGTCGGCGGCGTCGTTCCAAAAAACGACGCGCGTTTTGACCGAAGCCGCCGTGCGCGGAAAACGCGATTCGCTCGTCGGGCTGAAGGAAAACGTCATCATCGGACGGCTCATCCCCGCCGGTACGGGCTTGGCGCAGTATCGCGCCCTCGAAGTGACGGCGCGAGACGGCTCGCCGCTTATCATGGAACCGGCCCCGCGCCGGAGCCTTGACATCGACTCGCTGGGTGAAGACCTTGCCGCGCTCGATAGTCTCAAAGCGGCGGCAGCGGCCCAACTTGGCGTGGAAACGGCAAGCGAAGTCACGCCGAACGACAACCTGCTTGGCAACATGGGCGACGCTGCGTAAGCGCCGCCCCCAAGCAAACGAAAAAAGGCCGGGAAGCAATCGCTTCCCGGCCTTTTTTACACCAAATACTCAAAAACCGATGGGTAGTTCGTTGGGCGCGCAACCCCCGCCGTTGCCGCTTTCGATTTCCACGTAGCGCACGTGTTCGGACTGCACGATAACGTAACCTTCCGTGTCCGAGTTGAAGTGGAAATACCGCTTGTTTAACTTCTCCATCACCATTTCGACGACTTCATCACGGCTATTAGCGCACAACCGTTCCGACAAAGCGTGCCGCTTATCGCCCTGTTCCAGCCAGTAAAATACCATAAAATCCATCACGCCCTCGGCGGGCGGTTGTTCGTTCGTTTCCATCCGTTCGTCCTCCAAACAAAACCGATTTGCGCTTCATGGTTCGCTGCACGGCGCGGGTTCTCCTGCCTCGGCAGCTTACGGCGTTAATTTACACGTTAAGCAGCGTACCTTGCTTGATACGAAGGCGAATGTCACGAAGATTTTCCAAACGCGAAAGTGGATTGCTTGCCGTCACCAGCAAACTGCCCTCGTAACCATCGGCGAGCCGCCCGATACGCCGCCCCGGAAAGATGGCTTGCAGCGTCGTTTCCCACCAACTCGTTAGCAGTTGAAGGGGCGTGAATACGTCAAGCTGCGATAGATACTGCGCTTCGGGCCATGCGTCCGTGCCATAGCTATCCATGCCGACGGTAAATGGAACGCCGTGCTTTTTCAGCAGTTTTATATTGCGCTTTTGCATCGTCTGAACGCGCTCCAAAACAGTGGGGCCGGAGGAATAGTAGCGCGCAATGGCAGCGGTCGGATTGACGAAAATACCCCGCTTTCCTGCTTCGCGCGCGTCGGCTTCGGCGATTTCAAAAAGGCGTGCGTCTTGATTGCCCATGCCGTAGCCCGGAAGGTGGGCGAAGCCGTCAATGCCGCAAACCACGCCCAGATGAAAGTCGGCGGCGGTATCTACGTGCGCCCAAACACGCAACCCTGATTGGTGGGCACGCCGCACGACATCGGCAAGCAGAGCGGGGTTCAGTCCGTGTCCACCGGGAACTTGCTTTGCAAAATTCCCCTGATGACGCTCACTGTTCGACAAAATCACTTTGAGCAAATCGGGTCGGCGTTTTTCATACTGCGGCCAAACGCGGGCGAGCATTTCCGGTGTATCCGCAAAAACGTAAGCGTCGCCCTCCGCTTTGCGGCTGTTGCGAATTTTATCCATCGCGTCTGCCGAAAACGGGCCTACCGTGTACAATCCGAGGGCGAGTGACTCATACACGAGAAACGGATGCCCGAGCGTACTGGTAAGCGATGCGTCGGCCCATTTAACATCGACGGAATCGGGACGGTTAAGTCGAAGCGCGACACGCGGGTCGCGGCGATTGGCGGCGGAATTACCAACGTTCTGGGCGTAAAAAATACCATCCTTCAAGTAACGGGCGACAAGTCCGGCAACCGTGCCCGCATTGTCGAAATGGTGGCAATGGGCGTCGCCGAGCGGGGGCACGACAAAGCCGCCGGAAATGTTGATGGTTTGCGTGGGAACCTTGGGTTTGCGGCGGGTAAACAAGCCACCGACAATATGGACAACTTCCGAACGAAATCTGTCGCCGTCCCACCACAAACCGCCAACCAAAGTCACATCGCGCATTCGCTTATCGCTCCTCGTTCGTTTTGTTTTGGCTGGCTTCGTCGCTTACTTGGGCCGTGTTTTCGCTGTGCTGGCGGCGCGGACGCTGCGGCCATGTGGCGACGGTTGCGATGACCGTTTGTAGCCATTCGCGCTCGAACGCGACGCGCCCCAAACTATGCTGCACACCCGCTTCCACCCACGGAACGGTACGCAAAATCCGCCGTGCCTCGGTCATCGCCGCGTCTTCGGCCTCGCCGGGAGCGTTTGTGGCGTTACGCTGTCCGGCTTGCTCGAAAGAGTGAGCAGACGCGGTAAGCTGGTTGTAGCGAAGCTGAAGGCTTTCTCGATATTCGGAAAGGAGCGAAACCCGCTCGCTTGGCGGAAGTTGATCGATAAAGGCAAGCGCCATATCGATGTCTCGCGTTTCAAAGTTCGCGGTGCGGCACGTGTGGCGCAGCAGTTGAAAAAATGCGTACTCACCCGGTTCGGTGATGCGGTACATGGTGCGAGGCGGGCGTCCGCCATCTTGTTCCAAACGTAGTTCGACGATAAGTTTTTCTTCTTCCAGTTTGTCGAGGGCGTGGTAAATCGAACCGAAGCGAATGTTGGCCCAACGTTCCACCCCCCAAAGTTTGGCGACTTCTTTAATCTCGTAGCCGTGCACATCCTGCAAATAGATAATCCCCAACACAAAAAGACGCACACTCATATTTGAATACTCAAGTTTGAGTATAACGAGCATCGTTCGCTGTGTCAAGTGCGAGTGTTAAAAAACAGGACACCAGCGGCGCGATGCCGAACGGCTTGGTATGCCCCATACAATTTTTGATGCCTCTGCTCTTGACGCCGCTGTGCGAGAAGAAATGGAACTCCAACACGTGCCCGGTACGACCATCGCGGTATTGCAAAACGGCGAAATGGTGACGGCGCGCGGCTACGGATTGGCGAGCGTAGAATTGCAAGTAGGCGCAACGACAGACACCGCCTATTGCATCGGATCGTTGACTAAGCAGTTTACGTCGGCCCTCGTTTTGCGATTGGTGGATGCGGGCGCGCTCCGTTTGGACGACGCCATCGCGCCGTTCTTTCCGACAGCCGCGCCTGCGCCGTGGGCTGGGATTACGGTTCGGCATTTGCTCACGCACACATCGGGCATCAAGCGCGACCCGGTGCGGTTTCGCCCGACCAAAAACAGCCTGCCGCCCGACTACATCCCGGTTTTGTACGCATGGGGGCGGCAAGAGTTTTCGGACGCCAACCTTGTACGAATGACCGCCGATTTGCCGCTGGATTTTTCGCCCGGCGCGCAAATGTCGTACAGCAACGCGGGGTACTTTCTGCTGGGGCAAATCGCCGCGCGGGTCAGCGGGCAGTCGTTTGAAACCTTGCTCCGCGCCGAGATTCTCGACCCGCTCGGCATGACAAACACGCGATTTGTTGAAGACGACCTTATCCCGAACTTTGCCACAGGCTACACGTGGACGGAAACGGGCTTGCGGCGCGGGGGCTGGATCAACCCGACCCGCGACAAGGCCGCCGGTTCACTCGTTTCCACCGTAGGGGACTTGGCAAAATGGGACAAGGCGTGGCGCGATGGACACGTCGTGTCTCCCGCGCGTCAAACCGAAGCGTGGACGCCCGCGCAAACATCGTCCGGCGAACCGCTGCCCTACGGACTGGGCTGGCAAATCAACAAAACTGACGGGTCGCCATCATGGAATTTCGTCGGGCACGGTGGAATGTGGGGTGGCTTTACGGCCTTTTGGCATCGCTTCACGGATGCCGGTGCGAACGGCTTAACCGTAATCGTGCTGACCAATCTGGGAATTTCAGGCCGGGTTAAGAATGGAGGACAAAGCGGAAAGCCCGCGCTTCTTTCTCGCCGTGTCGCCGATTTCTTTTTGCCGCAATCTGCCGGGGTACAATAAACACGCCATGCCCAACCAAACCTCCGACCAATCAACCGAACCGCAAACCTACCAAAACTACATCAACGGCAAATGGACGCCCGCGCATAGCGGCGACACGTTTTTGCGCCGCAACCCCGCCGATAACACGGACATTGTAGGAAACTACCCCAAAAGCGACCGCGCCGATATTGAAGCCGCCGCCAACGCCGCGCGTGCCGCGCTTCCCGCGTGGCGTAAACTTTCCCCGAACGACCGGGCCGCGTATCTAACGAAAGCCGCCGATATTTTGGCGCGTCGGCAAAGCGAAGTCGCCCGCGCCTTGACCCGCGAAGAAGGCAAAACGATTGCGGAGGCGACCGGGGAAACCGGGCGCGGGGTCGTTATTTTACGCTACTACGCGGGCGAGGGCTTGCGCGTCGGCGGCGACGTAATCCCGTCCGTCAATCCGCAAATCTTGATGTGGACGGAGCGCGTTTCCGTTGGCGTTATGGGCTTGATTACGCCGTGGAATTTCCCCATCGCAATTCCCTTGTGGAAAGCCGCGCCCGCATTGGTGTACGGCAACACGGTCGTTTTGAAGCCGTCGGAACTTTCACCGCACACGGCCCAGTTGCTCGCCGAGGTGATGGAAGAGGCGGGTTTGCCGCCCGGCGTATTCAACTTGGTGCAGGGCAAAGGCGCGGCAGGGCAGGCATTGTGCGAAAACGCGAACGTAAACGGTGTGTCGTTCACGGGTTCGGCCCGCACGGGCAAATCCGTGGCCCGTGCGTGTGTGGAACGCGGCGCAAAATACCAACTGGAAATGGGTGGCAAAAACCCGGTGATTGTTCTGGACGACGCCGATTTGAACCAAGCCGTGGAGCTGACGGTACAGGGCGCGATGAAATCGGCGGGGGAAAAATGCACGGCGACCTCGCGGGCGATTGTCGTCGAAGCCGTCGCCGACGAGTTCACGCGCCGCGTCAAAGCGCGTGTCGAAAGCCTAACGCCCGGCCCGGGAACCGCCGACCCGCCCGCGTACCTTGGGCCAGTCATTACGCCTGAAGCCAAAGAAAGCATTTTAGGGTTCGTTGCTCGCGCCAAAGAAGGCGGCGCAACCGTTCTATGTGGTGGAACCGCCCCTGCCGACGAATCCCTTGCAAACGGCAACTACGTGTCGCCGACGGTTTTGACCGATGTCACGCCCGAAATGCCGATTGCCCAAGAAGAAGTCTTTGGGCCGGTGCTGGCGATTTTGCGCGTCCCCGATTTTGATGCGGCCCTCAAAACGGCGAACGATGTAGCCTACGGTTTGTCGGCGTCGCTTTTCACGCGCAATTTAAACAACGCGCTCCGCTTCGCCCGTGAAATTGAGGCCGGTTTGGTGCGCGTCAACGGAGAAACGGCGGGGGTGGAGCCGCAGGCCCCGTTCGGCGGCATGAAAGGCTCGTCGTCGTTTTCGCGCGAACAGGGGCAGGCAGCCAAAGAGTTTTACACGCAGATCAAAACCATTGCCTTTGAACCGGCGGCCTCGTGAAATGGGTCGCGCGGTGGGTCGTCATAGCGTCCGCATTACTTGCGATGGGCGCTTTGACCAGTTGCCGCGCGTCCCAGCGGGTCGTGGATAACTGCTTTCCGCAAAACGCGACGATAAAAAGTGTGCTGAGCGGTGACTTTTTCGTCGGCTACGCGCACATCGCCGACATTGCACCAAAGAAAAATCCGACCAGTCCCACGATTGTTTTGGAAAACGGAGAAATCACAAGCGGGCCGAACGCGCTCCGGCCCGGCGAAACGTCGCTCGGCGGGATTACGACGTACAACCAAAGCGTTTTCGACATGAAAAGCGGGTATGTCAACGGGTATGTCGAGGCAAAGCACCACAGCAAAGTAATGATGCACGGCGGCAAAATCGGCGGCACACTGCAAGCCTACGACACGGCAACGGTGGAAGTGACGGGCGGCACGGTTCTGTTTGGTTTGCTACTCCACGACAAAAGCGTCGGGACTATACGCGGCGGGGAAGTGATTGCGCCGTGGCTCGGCGGTCACAGCACGCTCACCATCGAAGGCGGCAAACCGTCGATGAGTTTAACCATTTTGGAGCACGCAACCGTGCATCTGCGGGCGTGGGGCGATTTGCCTTCGGTTACCGTTCTAAACTTCGGCACGCTCAACATCTACGGTGTCAAATTGCAAAAAACGCTCGTAGACTCCAATGTTTCGTTTGGTCACGCGCGCCGCTACGCTTTATCCGGCACGCTCGCCGATGGAACCGATTTAGCCGGAAAAATAATCGAAGTCAGTAAAGACGACAAACCCGTGGTTCGGCTTATCGAAACAAGCCGTCAAAGCATAACGAAGCCGTAACTGCTTCACGTGCCCACGGCCTTTCGCGCCCGCCACGTCGCTTGGTAATAGTCGCCGCCGACCGACACGCCGCGCCCTTCGGACATCGGCAAAACGCGGGCCTGTCCGCCGCTCCATATCCACACGTACTCGTCGGTAGCCCGAAGGGCCGCATCAAGCGAGGCTTGCCAATCGCCCGGTTTGTAAAAGTTGGCGTTTGGCGCGCTCCACGCGGACGCGCCGCCGGACGGGCTGGCGTCCAACCATTTCCCGAACCCAACCCGTAGGTACTTGTCGTACAGTTTGGGAACCGTGCTCGTTTGCCTAAGCCGCTCGCGGATATATTTGCGCGCCTCGGCGTACTGCGCGGGCGTTCGGTATTTGTAGGCTTCCTCGTAGCCGTCGATGACATACGATTTGGAGCGCATTGCCTCCATCTGCTCAAAAATCCCGTCCAAAAACAAGGGCCATAAATCGGACTTGTACGGATCGGTCGGATCCAGCGACCCAGCGTTTCCCAAATACACAATAATTGGCGCGCCCGGAAACGTTTCCTCGAAAACTTGCCAAAACTCGCGGCCCCGCTTACGGATGATTTCTTTGTACGCGATTTGCGGATTGGGTGCGAACCCAGCTTTGTTGACCAAATTATATAAATGGTTCATGCTGAAAATGTTATACGCCCAATCCGGCGAACCGTCGGGTTTCGTGCCCTTATACCATTCGCTATCGAGCGTAAATCCCTTTATCGTGCCGGATGCTTCGGCGGCTTGCGCGTAGACTTGCAAATTGTGCCGAGTCGTATCCCAGCGTTTTTGATCGAACCAATCGAACTTGTTTTTTTCGCCGCTCTCGAACCAGAAACTTGTCGCAATCGGCAAAAAATTGTCGGTCAAATTCGGCGCTTTTTTGAGCAAGCGCAAGCCGTCCACGCAGCGCGCCAAATCTTTCTGCTCGTAGCGGAAGCCACTGAACAAATTGTTGCCGACGACGGTTTGCGGCCACATCGGGAAGCGTTGGTCGCGCAAATAAACGCCCACGCCATCAAAAGGCAGACTTTTCAGGCGGGCTATTTGATTTGCCAAATCCTCCACCCCCAAAACGCCCGGCCCGCGCGTGTCCACGGATGGCACGTCAATTCCCGTGTAAATCAGTTTACGTTTGGCGGGTGGAACCACGCCGCGTTGTTGAAGCATGTTTTGTTTTACCCATCGGGAAGGGGGAACGAATGGAAAAACGTAAAATACGTGTATGTATCTATTTCGTTACCAGTCCGATGACGGGCCGCGTGTGGGCGTCAAAACCGACGAAGGTTATTTCGACTTGACCGATCTTGCAGGGAACGAGTTTGCGTCGGTCGCCCAGTGGCTTGGATCGCAGGAACCCGTCGCCCTACTGCAATCTGCCGTTAAACAAGCAGAAACGCTGCTTCGCGCGGAACCGTTCGATGGCACGCTCCTCGCGCCGGTTGATGGGCAAACCGAAGTGTGGGCGTCGGGCGTGACGTATGAACGCTCCAAAGTCGCGCGGCAAGAGGAAAGCGAAGGGGGCGGGGATTTTTACGACAAGGTGTACAACGCCGAACGGCCTGAACTGTTTTTCAAAGCCCTGCCCCAGCGCGTGTCCGGCCCAAACGCGCCTATTCGCGTGCGGCGCGATTCCACTTGGGACGTGCCCGAACCGGAAATGACCCTTGTCATCTCATCGGCGGGCCAAATCGTCGGCGTAACGGTGGGCAACGATGTGTCGTCGCGCTCCATCGAAGGAGAAAACCCGCTGTATTTGCCGCAGGCCAAAACCTACGACGGAAGCTGCGCGCTTGGCCCAATGGTTCGCGTTTTGGACGAACCGCTCGATTTACGCGCTTTGACCATTGCACTGTCCATCGAACGCAATGGAGCCGTCGCGTTTTCCGAGCAAACTTCAACCGCCCGCATGAAGCGAACGCCCGAAGAACTGGCGGGCTACCTGTTCCGCGAAACATCGTTCCCGCACGGCGCGTTTTTGATGACCGGCACGGGCATCGTGCCGCCCGACACGTTCACGCTTCAGTCCGGCGATGTCGTTTCCATCACGATTGAGGGCGTTGGCACGCTGACCAACACGGTCGCCTAAAAAACAATCATGGTAAACGCGCTCACTCTGCTTTTCAAAAAACTGCACGCGCTTTTGTTCGACTTTTCCGCGAGCGACAACAATCGGCGCGAGGTCGAGGATATTTTGCTCGCCGTTCTCGCTGAATCGAAAAATGACGCGGACTTTATGAAAGTTCTGCGCCGCGTTATTATCAAATATGAGGGCCATCAAAGCGAAGGCGAACGCCGCTTTTTTACGTTCCGGCGGTTCATGAGTCACCACGAACGTCCCGGCGACCGCATGGTTTCCTACCGACTTCGCGCTGAGCATTTATTGGAAGATTTGCCGCGCATCTATGGCGACAAAAAGGCGGGGCGGGCAGACGCCGCCCCGCAGACGGGCGATGGAACACACGACGTATCCGAATCCACTATGAAAACCACGAAAGAAAAAACCAACGATGTTTGAACGGAATGACCCT
The DNA here is from genome assembly GCA_964241985.1 of uncultured Armatimonadaceae bacterium. GTDB lineage: Bacteria > Armatimonadota > Armatimonadia > Armatimonadales > Armatimonadaceae > CAXTBP01. Next base: position 32,696 of record CAXTBP010000025.1, read on the forward strand.
TTGACCCGCCGCGCCGTTCTTGGCGGAGCCGCCGCTATTGCGGCAGGTGCGCCTGTGGCGTCCAGCTTTCTGCGCTCGGCCAGCGCGCAATCCGCCGGGCCGAAGCAGGGCGGTTTTGTAATCGGCTGCCAAGCCTACAGTTTCAATCGGTACAGCGCGTGGGAAGCCATCGAGAAAACCGCGCAGGCCGGGGGAACCGTCATCGAGTTTTATCCGGGCCAAAAATTGGGCGGGGAACTGACAGGCGCGCTGGATCAAAATACGTCCGACGACGCCATCGCTAAAGTCAAAGAAAAACTGGCACAGCATAGCGTGCAGGCCGTCGCGTTTGGGGTTGTCGGCTTGGGCAAGGACGAAGCCGGAAACCGCAAGGTGTTCGATTTCGCCCGCAAAATGGGCCTGCGAACCATCACGAGCGAACCCGATCCGGCAGGCATGGACAACATCGAGAAACTGGTCAAGGAATACGACATTCGCGTCGCCATTCACAATCATCCCAAACGGTCGGGCTACGACTATTGGAGTCCCGAGTACGTCCTCGGTTTGATCAAAAATCGGGACAAGCGCATTGGGTCGTGCGCGGATACCGGCCACTGGGTACGTTCGGGCATCAAGCCCATCGACGCAATCAAAATTCTAAAAGGCCGCGTTTTATCCAGCCATTTCAAGGATTTGAACACGTTTTCGCCAAACGGCTACGATGTGCCCTACGGCAAAGGCGTGTCCGATATTGCCGCCGTTCTTGCCGAACTGCAAAAGCAAAAATTCGACGGGCATCTCGCGGTTGAGTACGAGCACGACTGGGAAACGTCGGTTCCGCTGATTGCGCAATCCATCGGTTTTGTGCGCTGCTGGAACGTTCTTCATTCTTAGTTCTTAAAACGTATACAAACAAAAATCCCCGGTTCAATGAACCGGGGATTTTTTGGTAGGGCGTAATCCTAACTATTGTTAGAATTTAACGGAGAACTGGGCCGCTCCCACGCCACCGCTGGCATTGACCGTATCGAAGCCCGAGTTTTTGTCTCGGTAGTCGATGATCTGGTACAGCAGTTTGAACGAGGTGGACGGGTTGAACGAGTAGCCATAGCCAATGTTGTAGAAATTCTCAACCGGCTTGCTGCGACCGAAGTTGTTCACGCCCGCGTTTTCCACGGTGTATTCCGTCCGCTCGATACCGGCATCGATACCCGACGCGCTGGTCAGACCGTAACGCAAACCCGCTTTGAAGTTGCGGATTTTGTCGTCGCTGCTCAAACCGCCATCGGCAACACGCGATCCCGTACCCTTGTAGAACTTCGCGCCGACTTCCAAGCCAAGGGCATTGGAAATCTTGTACGTGCCGCGCACATAGGGGCCTTTGATGTCGGTGGGGTTGGTGAACGAACCCACTTTGTCCCAGTAGCCCGGTGCGCCGAAGAATGCGCGAACTTCCTTGTAGCCACCGGTGATGCTGAATGCGTTTTTCGCATACGTACCGGCAATGTCCCAAGCGTAGTTCTCATCGTCGGTTTTGGTGCGCGTTTTGGTGTCAATCGTGCCGTTAAGCACGCCACCCGTGGTGTTGAAGCGCGTACCGCCCGTGTTGGTTTGCGTATACGAACCGGTCACGGCGATTCCGACGACGTTGACATTGATGTCACCGCCATACAGGAACACGCGGTCGAAGTTCTGGCGATCCGACACGGTGAACGGAGCGATACCTTGGAAGGTCGCGGCATCCGTACCGGCGAACGCGATGTACGTACCACCGATGGTTCCGAAGCGCGACGTTCCGAACGTGGCGCGGACACCAGCGGCCTGCTCGACGGCCATAGCGCCGTTGCGGGTCGGGTTGATCGACGACTGAACCGGGCGGTTGCCGGTCAGGGTCGGTGCGCCGTTCAGGTCGGTGCGAACAACCGTGCTGCCCTTGAAGCCACCGGTCGTACCCGTGCCCGTGTTGTTCAGGCGGGTGTATGCCCCACGTCCCGCACCGGCAAACAGGCCGTATTGACCAACCGTGCCCGTGATGGAGCTGGTGATGTCGGACTGGTATTTGATGGGGTCGGTTTTAGCCGCAAAACCCGTTACCGACACCGGCCCGAACTTGCCCGTTCCTTTGATACCATCGACCGGGATGTCGCCCAAGTCGGTTTTGGCATTGTAGAAGTAGGCGTCCGTGTCGATGAGTTTGAGCGTGTAGGGCGTGAACTGGATCGGCACACGACCGGCGCTCAGGTCGATACCGCCGATGCGCGGAAGCGAAATCGGAACGGAGATCTGGGCTTTGTAGATAGACTGCTCTTGCGACTGATTGACGGTTTGTCCGGGGAACACGAGGCCCGCGCCGGAAAATGCCGTTCGGTTGGAGCGCGCGCCGCTGTACGACGTGATGCTGTTCAGGAAGGGCAAATAGTTACCGAAGTTGAGGATCGTTTCCGCCGTCGCCGTGTCGGACAAGCGCGCTTTGATGTTGATGTCAACATCGTGCAAAACGCGGGTGTCGGTCAGGATAGAACCGCGCGAACCACGGCCCTCGGTCACTTCAAAACCGTCGGCGTCAACGACGCTTGCGCCGTTGCGTCGGTTGTTGCCGCGAACCATGAGGTTTACCGCACCGCCGATTTGCACACGTTTGAGTTCGTTTTCGATGGCGCGGACGCGGCCTTCGAGAGCGTCAAGACGCTTTTTCACCGCATCCAGATCAACGCCAAGCGTCGTCAGTTCGGTTTGGAATTCGTTGACCAAGCGGCGCAACGCATCGAGATCGGCTTTGGTGGCGAGGCCGTCCAAGTCGGTCTTTTTGGCATAGGGATCCAGTTCGCCCCGTTTGACATACTCGGACAAGTCCTGCGTGCCGCCCATTTTGTCGAGCAAGCGGGCGATGGCGACGGCGAATTCGTAGCGCGTCATGGAGCGCTTGCCGCCGTAGGTCATGTCGGGGTAGCCGATGACGATGCCCTGTTTTTGCAGTTTGTCAACAGCGGCATAGGCCCAGTGGTCGGTGGGCACGTCGGCGAAGGGGCCGCCACCCTGCGCGAACGCAGCGGGGGCAGCAGACAAAGCAGCCAGCGAAAGGGCGGCGATGCTGCTCGCTTTAAGCGAAGATTTCATTAAAGATTCTCCCATAAGGATGATGGAGCGGACTTGTTCGGGGCAAAAAAACACCGCGCCGTTTGGGGCTGGCTTGACAATCCACCACGATCTCTTATGGAAGAAGAAACACCGCTTGGAGAGGAAAACGTTTTTCTTACGCGCTTGGCTCCGCAACTTTGTAACCGAAAACAGCACGCCGCGTTCGCAAGAAAGTATCCCTGTTGCCTTTCCCGCTACTAACCGACGCTCCATTTTCGCGCACAAAACCGCGTAAGCAGTCACACGCAAAAACCGCGCACTCCGCCGCAAACACCGCTTCTTGCTCCGCATACGAAACCGCCGTGAACGCCCGGCACAAGCCGCGAACCGTTTGGCATTTTCCGCAAGCCGAAACAAAAACCGCATTTGAAACCGTTGATTTGAAAACCCTCGCCTTAGCGCGAATTTTTCCGGTTCCGCGAAATCAGACCCCAATGGGAAAAGTAAAGTTTCAAAAAAAGTTCCGTTTCCACAATTTTTTTTATGAAAACGGAACTTTGCCCTAAAGATTGGGAGTTTTTAAAACTACCGACTGCTGGAATACGGGAACGTAAAGCGGGCTTCGCCGGTCATCAGGAAATTGCGGCGGGAGGCGAAAAACGCTTCGCGTCCGAAAAACGCTTCCAACCAGTAGCGCGTCGTTTCGTCGTCCAATTGTTCGCCGCTCGCGTGTTTGATCGCAAGTTCATACGACCAGATTTTCGTGTGCGCGTCGGAGTCCAGCGTGAGTTCCAAAACAACCCGTCCAACTTGGCGGCGGTAGCGTTCACGGTCAAGAAAGCCAAACGGCGAAAGGCCTGCGAGCGTGAGGGGTTCGTTGCGGGCAGTTGTCCACATTTCTTCAACGATATATCGGTCAACGGATTCAGGCATGAGGTTTCCTCTCGATAAAATAATTTTTCGTTTATTATAGCCGGGTTCCAAAACGAATTTACAATAAAATTTTTGTCAGGAACGCGCGCGGCAACGGTACAATAAAAACGATGCAAAAGCCGAAAAAGTTCAGCAAGGCGGATGTCTTTTTTGCGGTCGCCGGAATGGGCGCGCTGCTGTCCGGCTGCGGAAGCGCGACGACCTCGCCCGTGCAGTCGCCGCAGTTGCAAACCCCGACGCTTTATAACCCGAACGATGGGCGGGGCGGATTCTCGTCCGCCTCGGGCGGATTAAATGGCGGCGCGAGCAACAGCAAAAAAGGCAGCGGCGTTTTGACGGCGGAAGAAGCCGCCTACGCCCCGCTGGAAACCGTGCAAACCCCGCTCGATACGTTCCTGACCTCGCCGTACGTGCAAAAAGGCGACGCGAGCGCAAGCCGAGGCGGAACGGACAGCCTCGCCTTCCTTTGGCACACGAAAGCGACAACCGCGTCGGAAGGGCAGATTTGGACGGTGGAAACACATAAACTTGCCCCCGGAAGCGATGGGAGATGGGTGCGAACCGACGCATCGCCCACGCATCGCCCGTTCAAAGGAAGCGGCGAAACGCCCGACCAATCCGTGTGGCGCGCAAATGTAACGAATTTGCTGCCCGGCGCGTTGTTCGATTATCGAATTTCGCTGAACGGCAAGCCGGTTTTCGCGGGTCGAACCCGCGCCCCGCGCGCACCCGGCACGCCGTTTCGCGTCGTTTTGTGGGGCGACGGCGGCGTGAACACGAACGCCCAGAAAAAAATCGCCGTTCAGGCATCGCTTGCGCAGCCGGATTTCGTTTGCTTGACGGGAAACCCGGTTTTCAACGCGGGCCGGGCGGACGAGTACGAGCGCAAGTTTTTCCCGATCTATAACTCCGAATCCTCCGGCCCCGACAATGGCGCGCCGCTGATGCGTTCTACATTGTTTTTCGCGGCTGTCGGCGAGCGCGACACGCGGGGCTTGGATTTAAGCGCGAACCCCGACGGCTTGGCCTATTTCGCGTATTTTGGGCAGCCCTTGAACGGGCCGGAAACGACGGGAAACACGCCGGAACTGTCGGGCGGGGCGCAGGCAGAAAAAATATTTAAGACGGATTCCGCTGCCGCGCAAACGTTTCCGCGCATGGCGAATTATTCGTTTGACTACGGCAGTTCGCACTGGACGGTTTTGGACTCCAACGCCTACGCCGATTGGAGCGGCGAGGCTTTGCGGTCATGGCTGACGCGCGACTTGGCGTCGGCGCAAAAAGCGTCGTGGCGGTTTGTGGTGTTCAATCATCCGCCGTTCGCGTCCGTCAAGGAAGGAACCGCAGCGGCCCAGCAGATGCGCGTTATTTCTGATTTGCTGGAACGCTATAAGGTTTCCGTCGTTTGGAGCGGCAATGTTCACAATTACCAGCGCACATTTCCTTTAACGTTCAAACCCGACGCGGAAGCCAAAAAAGGCGCGACGATTCCCGGCACGTGGACATTGGACAAATTGTATAACGGCGACAAGCAAACGCGCCCTAAAGGCGTTATTTATGTGACCGACGGGGCGGGCGGCGCGAGCATGGTTGGCAAGGATTTGGAAGCCGCGCCGTCGTCGTGGGAACCGTTCACCCGAAAACTCGTCGCCTCTACGCACTCGTTCACGCAGATGGACGTATCGCCACAAACCGTGACCGTCCGCCAAATCAGCGAGGACGGCAAAGAGTTGGATAAATGGGTAATCAGTCAGTAGACAAATAGCCCCGGTCGGCGGGGCAAAAGGAAACTAAAATATGTCCTTTGATAACTCCTCTGTTTCGCGCCGCGCTTTGCTGCGTGGCTCACTATTCGCCGCCCCGTTTGCTGCCCTCGCCCTGCCCGCGTTGTTAGAAAACGGAGCCGCCCGTTCGCAAGCCGCCGCGCCGCCCGACACGGGAACCGGCCCGTTCACGCTGGCCCCGTTGCCGTATTCGTTCAAGGCGCTCGAACCCCATATCGACGCACGCACGATGGAAATTCACCACGACAAGCACCATGCGACTTACGTCAAAAATCTGAACACCGCCGCAGCCACGGCCCCGGAAATAGCCACGAAAACGCCGGAAGAGTTGATTAAAAACTTGGACGCCGTGCCGGAGTCCGTGCGCACGGCGGTTCGCAACAATGCGGGTGGGCACGTCAACCACACGATGTTTTGGGCGATTATGAAACCCAAAGGTGGTGGAATGCCGACGGGCGCGGCCCGCGACGCCATCGCAGGCACGTTCGGCAGTTTCGACAAGTTCACCACCGCCTTTAACGAGGCTGGGGCAAAACGCTTCGGCTCGGGCTGGGTGTGGCTCGTCAAAAATAAGGCCGGGCAAATGGAAATCGTGACGACGCCGAACCAAGACAACCCGATGATGGACGGTGCATACCCCATTTTGGGCAACGACGTGTGGGAACACGCCTACTATTTGAAATACCAAAACCGTCGCCCCGACTATCTCAAAGCATGGTGGAACACCGTCAACTGGGACGCGGTCAATGCCCGCATCGCAAAGGCGGGATAAATACAGACTTTTGCAAAGCAAACGCCGTGACCGAAAATACCTATAGGTCGCGGCGTTCTTGTTCGAGGCGTTAATTTTGAGTGCCCGCGATATGGACAAAAGCGAGCGAAATTTGTATGAGCGAAAATAAACAAACAGAATCCTTCGCGTCGGTTGAAGCGTTGGTCGAGTTTTTTGACAACAACGATATGGGCGATTATTTGGAAACAAGGCCCGAAGTTCACTTTGACGTATCACGGGCACGCGAGGCGGCAAAAGAACGGCGACGAAATACGGTCGTTTTTGACAAGGCAATTATGGAGAAAATAGCCCTCCGCGCCGAAGCAGAACGCACCTCCGCGCAAGCCCTCATAAATGCTTGGCTGGCGGAAAAGATTCTGCAACCTGCGTGACGTCGGTGCGGCGTTTTCGTTTTTGCGTCATGTAGGTACACTTGAAATATGAATGATACGGCTCCCTGCGTTTTTGTGCTTTTCGGTGCGACCGGTGATTTGACCAAGCGGAAACTGGCCCCCGCGCTGTACGCACTCCATCAGGAAAAACTCCTTCCCCGCGATTTCGCGGTTCTGGCCTACGCCCGCAGACCCAAAAACGACGAAGCCTTCCGCGACGATATGAAGGCCGCGATAGGGGAGTTCGCGCCCAAAATGCGGACGAACAATAAAACGTGGGACGAGTTCGCGGGCAAGCTGTTTTACCAAAAAGGCGAGTTCGATAAAGTCGAAGATTTCGCCGGACTGAAAGAACGCTTGGACGCGATGGACAAAGAGCGCGGCGGAACGCCGTGCAATCGCTTGTTTTACCTTGCCATACCGCCCGAACAATACGAAACCGTCATCGGGCATTTGGGCGACGCGGGGCTTGCGCAGCCCGGGTGCGAAGGTGAATCGTGGACGCGCATCATTATCGAGAAGCCGTTCGGCTACGATTTGGCGACCTCGCACGAACTCAACGATGCTCTGCTCAAGCATTTTAGCGAAGACCAAATTTACCGCATCGACCATTATTTGGGCAAGGAAACCGTTCAGAACATTTTGGTTTTCCGGTTCGCCAACGAACTGTTTGAGCCGCTGTGGAACCACAAATATGTGGATCACGTGCAGATAACCGTTTCGGAGCAAATCGGGGTCGAGGGCCGGGGCAATTATTTCGATGAGGCCGGAATGGCCCGCGACGTTTTGCAAAATCACGCTTTGCAAATTTTGAGTTTGTGCGCGATGGAAGCGCCCGTTTCGCTGGACGCCAATGCCGTCCGCGACGAAAAAGTCAAGGCCCTGCGCGCCATTCGCCCGATTGCCAAAGAAGACGTAGCCACGCAAACCGTGCGCGGGCAGTACGCGGGCTACCGAACCGAGGAGGGCGTCAAGCCCGATTCGACGACCGAAACCTATGTCGCCCTCAAACTCTTTTTGGACAACTGGCGTTGGGGCGGGACGCCGTTTTATGTGCGGGCCGGAAAATCGTTGCCGTCGCGCGTGACCGAAGTTGCCGTGCAGTTCAAGGCCATTCCGCAGGTTCTGTTCGCCAAAATGAAGCGCGACACCGTGCAGCCTAACGTTCTGGTCATTCGCATTCAGCCCGACGAGGGGATCCATTTGCAAATCGGCGCGAAAGAACCCGGCCCGGAAATGAACTTGCTGCCCGTCGATTTGCACTTTAACTACAAGGAAGCGTTCCCGAACGCCCATATCGCCGACGCCTACGAGCGCTTGATTTTAGACGCAATCCGGGGCGATGCAAGCCTATTCGCGCGCGGCGACGAAGTGGAAACCGCATGGGCCTTACTCACGCCGATTTTGGAAGCGTGGCAGGAGCGACCCGGCGACGTGCAGCCGTATTTCGCCGGAACATGGGGGCCGGACAGAGCCGCGTCCATTCTCGGCGACGGGCGCGTCTGGCGGGAGCCGTAGAAAGAATAGTTATGCCTTTTTCCTTGGAAGGACGAATAGAACAAGACCGCGAGATTTTAGGAGGAATTCCAATTTTTGCCGGAACGCGCGTACCCGTCAAAACATTGTTCGACTATCTGGAAAAAAATTATTCGTTGTCCGAATTTCTGGATGATTTTCCAACTGTACTGCCGGAGCAGGCGCAGGCAGTTTTAGCGCAGGCAGCAAAAGCAATAGCATTGATAACGCGGGAAAAGGAAGTGGTCGGTGCGGGTACTACTTAATGAGTGTTTGCCGCGTAAGTTGAAGCGCGAACTCGCAACCCATGATACATCCACCGTACCGGAAATGGGATGGGCGGGCATCAAAAACGGGCGCTTGCTCGCGCTCATGGAGCCGATCTTCGATGTATTTGTTACTGTAGATGGTAACTTAACGTATCAGCAAAATTTGCAAAACCGTCAGATCGCACTAATCGTTCTATCCGCGCCGGACAATACGTTTGAAACCTTATCGCCAATCATAGTCGAAGTAGCGGCGGCATTGGAAATTATAACGATAGGTCAAACGGTCGAAATTTCCGCTTCCGAATAAGGGTAAACATGTTACGGTTGAGACCTTTCCCATTGATATATGGTCGTGCTGCTCATGCGATTTGTTTATTGTGGGTTGCTGCAATGCCTGCGGCACAATCGGCTTTCGCGCAAACCCCGCAGGCATCGCCGCGCTCGTCCATAGCCGCGCTCGTCCATAGCCGCGCTCGTCCATAGCCGCGCTCGTCCATAGCCGCGC
>CAXTBP010000025.1:42022-42995 GCA_964241985.1 uncultured Armatimonadaceae bacterium
TCGTCCATAGCCGCGATGGCTCCCCTTAATGGCGCATTGTATTCTGCCAGCGAAAAAGGGGATGTTGTGGAAGTGCGCGCCCTTCTCAAACGGGGCGCGAAACCCAATGCCCCTAACCGCGACAAGCGAAACGCTTTGATGGTCGCTGCCGAGGAAGGGCACGCCGACGTTGTTCCGTGGCTTCTGCAAGCGTCGGCGCAGGTCAACGCGCAGGATGAGGATGGGCAAACCGCGCTGATGCTCGCTTCGGAAGAAGGCCATAGCGACGTGGTGCGGCTTCTCATCAACGCGCGGGCTGATATAGATTTGAACGACGAAACGGCCCTGATGCACGCTGCCGAAAGCGGAGAGGCCGCTGTCGTTCAGTTGCTGCTTCAGGTCAACGCCAACCCGAACGCAAAAGACGAAGATGGGCAAACAGCCTTGATGCACGCCGCCGAAGAAGGCCACGCGGACACGGTTACCTCACTCCTGCAAGCCCGCTCCCAAATAAATGCCATTGACGAAGACGGGCAAACCGCGCTCATGCTTGCCGCCGACAACGAACACGCCGACGTGGTTGCAGTTTTGCTCAAAGCGCGCGCCGATGTGGCGCTTGCCGATGAAGAAGGCAAAACCGCCCTGCATTTTGCCGCTGAGAACGACAAGCCGAATGTGTTAACCCTTTTGCTACAAGCGGGCGCGGATAAGGAAGCGCGGGACAATCGGGGACAAACCGCGCTGATGCGGGCGGCAAACGATGGGCACGTCGAGAATGTCGAAGAGTTGCTGAAACAAAAGGCGAATACCGAAGTGACCGATAACCGGGGGCGCACTGCGCTCACGCTGGCGAAGAACCGGAAACACGAAGCCGTTGTCACGGCCCTGCAAAAGACATCGGCCATACCCCAATAGGTCAACACGCAAAGGAAGATAGAAGCAATGCCAACGACCGATTTAACCGACCCGAAGAAAAAAGAATGGGCGATGCAGA
>CAXTBP010000026.1:0-40657 GCA_964241985.1 uncultured Armatimonadaceae bacterium
GCCGTACCTGTGTTTCTGCTGTTTGCCGAACGGGCCGCCGTGTACTTATTGTGTTATTGTACCGCGCGGATGGGTTTGCTCAATCGCTTTGATCGGTAATGCGCCGGTTGATTTTGCTGATTTCCTCGATCCAGCGGTGACGCTCGGCGTGTTCCATGTTGAGCAAATCGTCGAGGGGCCAGTGCAAATGGTAGGCGACAAACGCCATTTCCTCGTACAGCGCGTCTTCGGGATAACGCAAAATGGGGAGCGGCTTGCGCGCGTTTCGACCCGACGCGCGGGGCCGCGCTTCATTGCCGCCCATTGTCGCGCCCCCGCTTAACCCAAAGGGTCGTTGTCGTCGCCGCCCGCCCCGCTCATGGTCAAGGGCAGTTCGTCGTCGCCGGGAAGGGTGTTGATTTGCCGATACAGTTCCTGCAAGTATGCCAAATCGGCGGCGAACAGGTTTTCAACCACGCCGGTTTCGATAACGTCCACCGTTCCAATCTGCGTGATAACGCGGGCGAGCAGAATAATCACCAAATACGCGCTGTTGGCCTTGACGCGCGGATCGCGGAGCGGCGCAATTTCGTCCATCGCGGTTGCAAGGCGCATTTTGCCTTTTTTGTGGAGCGTGCCGTTGCCGTCCACGTACCCCATAGGAAGCGTAAACTCCCATTCCGTTTGCAGACCGCCGCTCGGCCCTTTTTGCCTCACTCGAAATCCTCCCGCACGTACAAATCACAAATGATAAGAGGGCCGCAGGCAAACGGAGCGCGTTTGCCTACGGCCCTTAAAAATTACTGCTGTCGCTCTAAGCCTTCGTGGCACATTTCGAGCGATTCGACCGCAAGGTCGTTTTTGGTCGCGTCAAGGGCCGGGCCTTGCAGTTTGCACGGCCACGCTTTTTTGAACGAATACTTGGCGACCACGGTTCCATCGGGCGCGTACAAGGTAATCGACCCGTTTTTGCGGGTTATTTTGCCCTGCTCGATGTCTTTGCGCCAGTTGTGCAAATTCATATCATCGGTCACACCGCGCTTGAGCGTGATGTTCGGGAACTTGAGCGCGCCGGGCACTTTATTGACGACGATATTGCCGCCTTTGCCCGTGTGCCGGTGCTCGACCACTTCGGTTTCGCTGTCCAAGCCGGTCACTTCGCGGAAAATGCCTTCGGTCACGCCGTCGAGTTCCAAATACCAGCGTAGATTGGCGACTACTTCCGTTGCCATAGTTTTATCTTTCCTTTTAGAAGAATGTGTAGCCCCCTCCCCCGCTACGGGGGAGGGGGTTTAGAACTTACTGCTCGGACGTACTCGCGCCGCCGTTCCACTGGCCCATTCGCACGATAACGAATTCCGCCGGTTTGACCGGGTTGATGCCGACTTCCACGTACAAGCGGCCCAAATCGATCATTTCCTGCGGGTTGGTTTCGCTGTTGCACTTGACGTAGTAGGCTTCATCCTGCGTCATGCCGAAGAACTTGCCCTCTTTCCATTCGGTGAAAAGGAAAGCGGAAATGTTCCGTCGGACGCGGCCCCACAAGTCTTGGTCGTTCGGCTCGAACACAACCCATTGCAGACCGCGCTCCATCGATTTTTCCAAATAGTTGAACAAGCGGCGGACGTTGACGTATTTCCACGACGGGTTGCCCACCGTTGCCAAGGTGCGCGCGCCCCAAACGCGAATGCCCAAGCCCGGGAACGCGCGAATGCAGTTGATGCCTTCGGGGTTCAGGATTTCCTGCTCGCCTTTGGTGACTTCGACTTCGAGCGCGAGTGCACCCATCAGGGCCTCGTTGGCCGGGGCTTTGTGGACGCCGCGCTCCGCGCCCGTTCGCGCCCAAACGCCCGCAATATGCCCGGACGGCGGAACGCACAGTTGCTGCCCGCGATGGTGCGGATCCGGCACGCGAATCCACGGATAATAAATCGCCGCTTGGCCTTTGGAACAGTTGTACGGCGTGTTGAGGGTCGTGTCCCGCATTTCCTGCGGCGTCAGGCCCGGAATCGAATCCAAAATCGCCATGCGGTCGCCCATGCGCTCGCAGTATTTGACCAGCCCGCACTGCCAATCCAAAATTTGCTGGCGCGATTCCGCCGTCATGACCAATGCTTCCGGCGCAACGGCGGAGGGATCCATGCCGGGGAAGGCTTGCCGCTGCCAAACGCCCGCCATAAGGTCGGGGGCGGCGATCATGTTGATGTCGTCGATGGCGTACAAGCCGCCGATACCGGTGCGCTTTGCCTCGTCGCCCTCGAAATCAAGGGGCGTCGGCAATTTGGCTTGCGAGCCGTAAGGAACGGACGCGGCTTGCGGCGATGCGGCAGGAACGTTTCCTTGCGGGGCCTCGGCAATTCCGCCCGATAGCTGCATCTGCATCGGCTCGAATTTAAGGTCGGGCTTGGCGGAAACCGCGACCTGTACCAATTTGGAGCGGCTGTTGATCGCTTCCGCCGCCCCTTGGGCCGAGAACGGCTTTTCTTTGCCGTAGCCGAACTGTTCGGAATCGCTGCCACGCGACACTTTGAGGCGGGCTTCACCTGCCTCGTCGCCGACGGGTTCCAGCTCAATTCGGATGTCGTTGCCTTGTACGCCCGGCTCTTTGGCGGTAATTAGGAGCGGCCCCGCCGTCGCGGCGGCGGTAGAGGCCGCAAGCAGCGGCGCGGACGGGGAGGCGGGCATCGCGTTTGTGCCACCGGCGGCGCGGCGTCCGGCGCGAGGGCGGTACTGCAAGGCTTCCACATCTTCGGGACGGGCGACGCGCACGATATAGCAGCGCGAGCCGCCGTTATCGTAGTAGCCGCGCACGGCATGGGCCAAGTAGGCGTTTTCCACATACGGGCTGCCCCCGCCGTCGATTTTGTACCGGTTCAAAAACTCGGGATACGACGTGACGGCGTTCGTGGAAGCCGCCGCGCCGTCGCCGTTCGCGGATGCGATTTGGGCGCGAATGACGCTTTGCGCGTAATCGTTCCACGATTTGCGGGACGCCTTTTTGCCCGCGATAAGGTCGGCGGCGGGCGTTCCGGTTTCGTCGCTTAGGGCGCGTAGATAGTCGTGTTCGTTTTCGCCGAACAACTGGCAAAACTGCGTCCAGTTCGTGATAAAGGTGGGCGTGTTGAATTCGCCGCTTTTGGCAAAGCCGATGAACGCGGCGGTATTGACGCCGACGCCTTCGATGGGCTTGCTGCCGCTGTCAACTTCTTCGACAAATACGCCGGGGGCAAGATATTCGGGCACTTTATTCTCCTCGGAAACGAGATGAAAGGATTAGAAAATAAAACGCAGACCGGGGTTAAACACGGACTACACTAAGACAATGAACAAAGCAGAATCGGGCGCGGAGTCGCTTGAAATTTGGTTTTAACCTCCGCATACAAAACACGGTTCGCCCGCTCAAATCGCTTTTCCTTCTTGCGTAAAACTTTTTTTACAAAGCGCGAAGCGCGATAATTGCAGGGGGAATTTCCACGCCGGGCCTATCGGGCGGCGGAACGGTGACGGTTGCGGTCGCCGAGCGGTAGCCTTCGCGCCCAATGCGGAACGTGTGAATTCCCGGTGGGAGCGTTGGTAAAACAAAGATGCCATCCTCGCCGCTGCCCGGTAATGCGCCCACCTGTGGCCCGTCGCCCGGCCCGTCAATGCGCGTAATCGCCGCGCCTTCGAGGGGTTTTTCGGTCGCGGCGTCCAGCACGATGCCTGTCACAAGAACCGCCGATGACGGCAAAAGACTGACCGACGGGGCTTCGCGCACGATTTTTGTCCAGCGCGTCTCGGCGGTGTCGAACGGAAACGTAACGACCAAATGAAGCGCGGGCCGCAGCGGGCCGTCGAGGGCCTGCCACAGCGACGACAAATCCGCCCGCGACAAATCGCCGGGAAACGCGACTTGGAGCGATACTAAGCATTTGCCCAGCGCCTGCATGGTCGGCGTCAGATACGGTGGGGGCAAAACCGGGGCGCGAAGTAAGGTCGCGTACACATCGGATAAGAGGTGATGTTCGAGCCGCGTGTCGCCGCCCGCGTGGGCCGTGATTAGGTACGACAAGTCCACACGGGTCGGCGCGGGGCGGGTTCCGCCCAAATTATCCGGCCCGATACGGCGTGGATGGCGGCTGCCTTCGTCGCGCAGGGCGACGTTTTCGCGCACGTCGTAGAGGTATAGGTTGACGTAGGCTTCACCGTCACGGAGCCGCATGGCGTCGCCGGGCGTGTCGAGCGTGATTTGTCGGGAGTCGTAGATAGGGCAGCCGGGCGTTCGGGCCAATTCGTCGGTTAAAAGGCTTTGCAGCGCGCCGTCGATTTCATGCAGCATAAACGGTTCCTGAAAGCGGCAAGGTAGCAGCGGGTTTCGTTCGTGCGCTTAGTTTCGGCGTAGGGAGCGTGATTTCCTATAAGGCCCCCCTGCCCCCATTGTTAGAGGCGGGGGCCAAGTCTATTACATAGGCGGAACCAAACCGTTTTTGCCAACAAGAACACGGTCGGCGACCGTCGTATTGGCCGCGCCCGTGTGCGCGAAAACGACGACATGCGCGCCCTTTGTCAGTTGCGCGGGCGTGCCCGGGCCAACCGTGACAAAGGGAATGTTGGCGGGAAGCGTCAGTTTTTGCGTTCCTTTGCCGCTGCCCTGCTTGAACTCCAGCGTAATTTCGGACGCGCTCGCGCCGCTTTTGACCGTCCCGTTGGTCATTTTCGACCGACCGGGAGCCGCGATGGTTCCGTTCGTCATACGCGATTTGCCCACGGTTCCATTCGTCATTTTGGAGCCTCCGCCGCCGGGCAAATCCCACGGGTAACTGCCTTCGCCCGTGCCCCGCGCGGCTTCGGGGAACACCAAAACTTCGCGGGCCTGTTCTTTTCCGTTCGGGCCGGGCGTGGATGCGATGCCCAAAAACGCGCCGGGCTTAACTTGATCGCGGCTGGACGGAACGACGGTTGCGACCGGCGTTTTCGCGCCCATTTGGACGCGCACTGGGCCGGACGGGCCAGCAACCGTCAGCACGTTATTTTGCAGACTTTGTACCGTGCCCCGAATATGGAGCGAACCGGGCGCGGTTTTCGAGGCAGGCTGCTGGGCAAAGCCTGCGGGAACAAGGGTCGCAAAGCAAAGCGCGGTCAGTGCGGCGGCGAAGGGGTTAAACGGCGTTTTCATACTATTCCTGTTTTCTCAAAGGGTTTCGTTGTGTAAACGCATGGCAAAGGGGCATCGTTCCCACCCCGCCGCGATTGGGTTTGGAAAGTTATTGCGAAACGATAGGCAGGGAACGGCTCAAACCGAACTCGCTAACCATCGTGATGTCGTCGAAATCGCCCTGCGTTTCTTTCGACGCGCCGGTTCCATAGAAACCAAAAGAAACCGTGTCGTTTCGGTTGGCGTCGCCGCTGAAAAGGCGCAGGGCGTAGACGATGTTGTTTTGGAACCAGCAAGCACCCGGCGCGGAAACGCTGGCGTAGTCGTCTTGGTAGTATTTGCGCCACTGCCAGCCGTTGCCGATTTCCTTGTAGTTTACCTGCTGCGTCAAATACTGGGCCGCCCACGGCTGACTTGCGCTCGTAATGCCGCCGCTCAAATGGTACACGCGCCCTTTGGGAAACCCGGCCTCGGCCCGCCACAAAAGCGTCATACGGTGCGTGGAATACACGCCGTCGATCCATTCGCGGTTTGCAATTTGCACGCCGCTCGTATCAAAGGCGAGCCGAACAATTTCCGTATGGCCCGCGTTCGGTTCACCGGGAGGTGCGATGCGCCCAACCGCAAGCGCGTTTTGTCCCGTGCCGACTGCGCCGACGGGAACCGCGCTAACAAAGGGGAGCGAGATTTCCGGTCGCAAAACCATTTGCCCGTTTGCCGCAACATCGACGAAGCGCAAGCCGACCGGCGTTTGCGGCTCGCGGCACAAAAGAAGCGCGAGCCGCGAACCGAAAACCGCGAGCGTCGGTTCTGCGCCCGGCGTGCCCGGAACCAGAAGCGGCTCGCCGATTTGCAAGGCGTCGCCCGCGCCCAAGCGCACAGCCCGAAGCGCACAGCCCGACGACGTGGAACTCGCCACATAGGTCGCGCCGCCTAAAAACACGCCGGTCGGATCGCCGGTCGCCGCGCCGGGTTCCAATATCACTTCGTCCGACCAGTTGCGGGCGTCGGTGTCGCGGTTCGTGCCGAGCCAAACGCGGGCGACGAGTTGACCGGGCGAGACCTGCGACAAACTCCCCGTGCGCCTGTTCATGGCTTTGCCATGGATTGTGAGCAAGCGCGTTTGCGAGCCGGTTCCGTGCGCGACAAGAAGCGGGGCGGTTTGCGATTTGTTCAAATCGTGGCGCGGACCAATGTCGATGCCATGGCTGAAGTTGATGTCGGCCTGCACGTCGGGTTCGCCAAAAATGCCGTTCCAGTTCCAGTCCACGAGCGTCGATTTCCCGTCAGCGGACGGGCGCACGCGAAAATTATACGGCGGCCCGCTTAAATACCGCGCCGTTTCCAAACGAACCGGAAGCACTTCGGACAAGTGTTCCTCATTGGCGACAAATTTGGCAAGCGCGCCGTTGGAGTATCGGATTTCTTCGCGCCGCCCGTTCAGTTGGTAGCCGTAGGCGTAGTTCATCAGGCTGGGATACAGCGCGCTGAACTGGACTTGGTTGTAGCCCTCGTGCGTCAGGCTGACCTGATGCCCGAACTCATGCAGAAACACGGCGGCGTCGCTATTGAAATGCCCGTTGTGTCCGATGAGCTGCGCGACCAGCGGCCCGTCGTTTTCCGCGAACATTGTATGGACGACGCCGCGTAGGTTTGTTGGAGGAAACCGATTGTCGAACTCGCGCATCACTTGGTCGTGCTGGGCAAACGGAATCGGGTCTTTGTAAACGATATGGAGCGTAATTCCGGTGGAACCGTCCGGGTTTTTGACGGGCAAATTGGCATAGTACCGAATGGCTTCCTGCATCTGGTTTTGCAGATCTTGGAGCGACACGTTGTCGAATCGCTCGATTTCGACAATCGCCTCTTTGCGCCCCACCTTGCAGCCAAGCGCGGCCAAGTCCAAACCGCCCGGCTTGATTTTGCCGGTTTTCCAAATGTCCAAAAGGCCGTCGTTGGACGTGCTTGAATAGCCGGTGTCGTTATCGCCCGCCGCGTGCGAAAAGTAGATGTAGGTATCTTCGTAGATAAAGCGTTCCGTCCCACGTCGCAGCCGCAATAAATCGTCGCGTACGTTGTTGTCAAAATCGGCGGCGATCCACGGCGCGTCGCTCTTCGCCGTTTCGATGGTGGGTAGGTTCGGCATATCTACGGGTGTCGCAACGTTCGCGGGCGCACCGCCGACGAGTAACTGCCGCCCGATAATTACGTCAAATGTGGACGCGCCGCAAAACTGACCCGCGACCATTTTGGCGTCGGGCGACGTCGTGAGCAAAATTTGCGGCGGCAATAAAACCGCGCTTTTGTCGCCGTCGATTTTCACCGCGGCCCGTTTCAAAACTCCCACGCTATCGAGCCAAACGATTTGCGCGGGTTGGCTTTCAGCAAACTGCCCCGCCGAGATTTGCCGAACGTCCGCAAGCGGCGCTTGCACGGCAATGGCAGCGAAAACCGGCTTGTTTTCTTCTGCTCGCTGATTCAGCAGTAAAAGCATCTTGCCGTCGCTGCCCAAAATGAGCGCGTCGGGCTTGCCGTCGCTATCGAAATCCCCGACGACCGAGCGCGTCGGCGGTTTGGGCAAAAGCACAGATGGAACCGTGCCTGCAATCTCGTCGCGGGCGTAGGAGCGCGAACCGACCGCCATATCAAACGCGACGCGCACACTGCCGTCGGCGAACACGGCCAAAATATCGGCGACTTTTCCCGTTCGCGCGAACGCCCCGCACGTGGCGGCGAGGGCGTTTTTGCCAAATCCGGTGCGGGCTTTGTTGGTGGCAACGGGCTTGCCGTAATACGAAGTCAAGGCCGCGTCAATCACGCCGTCGTTTTCGGGCCACAAGGACAATAAATCGGCCCGCCCGTCGCCGTTGCCGTCGCCCGCCATCGGGAGACGGGGCGGCGTTCCCCATCCGCGCGACCAAAACTGCGCGGGTGTAAAGGCTGCGTTCGCGGCTTTTGCGGGCGGGGAGGTCGGTGTGGTTTGCGCCCGCGTGGGCGCGCTAAAACCAAAAAGAAATGCAAAAAGCAAACCCGAAAGGGCTAAAAAATAAGGGCGCGGCACGGCAAACCCTTCGCGGACGGTCGGCAAAAATCCTGCGCAAAACGCTGGCTGATTGCTTCTAATCGCGCGGCGGATTTCGGATAATTGCGGCGGCAAGTTCTTTTGCAGGTATTCCCGACGGATGATACGACGACAAATAGTAGCGACTATTGCCGCCCCGCATCGCCGTTTGTCGCTCCCAACCCCACAAGGGACTTGTCATATCGGGGCGAATGATAACTCGAATCTGCGAGGCGGGGTTCGGTAACGGTGCGGCGGGTTCGGGAACCAATCCACTTGCCATCCAAGACGGGCTGTCGTCGCTGGATTGATAAGAAAGGCCCCCACGCTGGCAGCGAACGAAACTGCCATAGTGCGCGTTGAGCTGCGAGCCGCTTTCCACCTCGTACAGATTTTGCCAGCGCGCGTCAACGAGTGTTTCCGCAGTGGGATCGACCGGCAAGCGCAAAAGGGTGTCGCCGGTTTCGCTATCGTTGCCGGAACGCAACTCGAAAACGTCAAACGGTTTTCCCACAGGTTTGATGTATTTCAGCGTGACGAAGTGATGGCCCTTGACGGTCAGCGAGCGGATTAAGGCCGGACTGCGGCGCGTGTCGTACACGTCAATACGGGTGCGTTCAGTTTGTAAGCGCAAATCGGTTCCATAAAACGGATCGGAAACCTCGTTGCGCGTAAGCCACTGTCCTAATAGTTCCGACGCGCCATCAGGAGCGGCGAACCGCGTGGCGACCGCGCCAGCAAACAGAACCGCCGCTAAGGCAAGCGCGACAAAAGAACGGCGACGCTTTGGTTTTCCAGCCATGCGTACAGTGTACCTGAAATCGCCTGCGGTTTATCGCAAAAATTTCTGTAAGGCTTTATCAAATTCGGCGGGCGATTCCAAGTGCGGAATGTGTCCCGTGTTCGGGATCTCCACCAGTTTGCTGTTGGGAATGTCGCGATTCGCTTCGCGGCCTAAAACGGGATAATTGCCCAATTTGCTTTTCACGGATTCGGGGGCACGGTCTTTGCCGACCACGGTGCGGTCGCTTTGCCCGATGATAAGCAGCGTTGGAACCGAAATCAAGCCGAATTCGTGCTGGATGGGCTGCTCGTAAATCATTTGGTACGTTAAGGCCGACGCTTTGGCCCACCGGTCGAACTCGCCGCTCCGCGCCAAGCCCGAGCGAACGCGCACGAAGTCCTCGTAGGCGGGCTTCCACGTCACAAAATAGTTTTTGACGAACGCACGGTATCCCGCTTCGGTTTGCTTACGTTCGGCCTCGAATAAGGCGTCGGTCGTCGCGGGCGGGATGAACTGGCGGTAGTCTTCCAAACCGATGGGGTTTTCGAGTATGAGATGCGGTACACGCGCGGGATGCGCGCGGGCCACGCGAACGGCGAGCATTCCGCCCATCGAGTGCCCAATCACGTCGGCTTTTTCGATATGCAGAAAATCCAGCAAGGCCATCGTGTTTCGGGCGAGCAAGTCGAACGAATAATGAAGCGTGTCCGGCTTGGACGATTTGCCGAACCCGATTTGATCCGGCACAACAACGCGAAATCCTTTAGCGATAAGCGCGCGAATTGACCCGTCCCAATAACTGCCGTAGAAATTTTTGCCGTGGAGTAAAACGACCGTGCGCCCGTTCGGCGCGCTCGTCGGCGCGACATCCATAAACGCCATGCGCAGGTTTTGGCCTTCAATCGTGAGTGGCAGATACCGCACGGGAAATGGGTACGGCACGTTTTCCAGCGCGATACCGATGGCGTTCTCGCCCATCTGCGGAGTTTCAGGCGTTGTTTGAGCACGTGCAAATGGCGCGGGCGCGAAAAGTAAACCAAATGCGGCGCAGGCGACGGCGGCAGTTTTGTGTAAACGTGACGGATTAAAGGGGCGGTGCATACACTTTTCGTACCCGCAACAGGTAAAATACAGCACAACACGCGGTGAACGCCGCAAACAAAGAGGTTTTTATGGTCACGAAAACGCCGATGGTGGCGGTCGCTTTCATTGGTTTGGCGATGCTTGGAGTTGGCGCAAAAATAACGGGGGCGCAGGCTCCTGCTGTCGCCGTTCCGCAGACGCCCAACCCGGACAGTCAGTACCGTACCGGGCCGGACTCCATGACGCACGACGGCGTGCCCAAAGGCGAGGTCAAAGGGCCGTTTGTTTTGCTCAATAGCAAATCGTATCCGGGCACGCAGCACACGTACTGGGTCTACGTGCCCGCGCAGTACGATCCTAAAGTGCCGACTGCCCTCATGGTTTTTCAGGACGGGCAGGCCTTCAAAAACGAAAACGGCGGCATCCGGGCGCAAACCGTAATGGACAATCTGATTTATCGGCGCGAAATTCCCGTCATGATTGGCGTTTTCATCAATCCGGGCCGCACGCCCGAACAGCCCGAAGCGAACCCCAGCGAATGGGGCGACCGCACGACGAACCGACCGACGGAATACAATTCCCTCGACGATAGGTACGCCCGCGTGATCACGGAAGAGTTGCTGCCCGCCCTCGAAAAAGACTACAACATCAGCAAAGACCCCGAAATGCGCGGTATCGGTGGGGCGTCGAGCGGTGCGATTGCTGCGTTTACGGTCGCGTGGGAGCGGCCTGATTCGTTTCGCAAAGTGCTGAGTATCGTCGGCAGTTTTACCAACTTGCGCGGTGGACACGTGTACCCGGAAAAGATAGCGGCAAGCAAGAAAAAGCCGATTCGCGTGTATTTGTGCGATGGGCGCAACGACAACCGCGCCCTCAAAGACGACGGAACCTACGACGAAAAGCGCGACTGGTTCTTTCAAAACGTACGCTTGATGAAGGCGCTCACGCAAAAGGGCTACGACGTGAACTATTCGTGGGGGATGAATCGGCACGGGCAAGCGTTCGGCGGTGCGATTTTCCCCGACATGATGCGCTGGCTGTGGCGCGACGGGCCGGTATCGACCGACCCGCGCGATATGACCGAACGCGGTTTCCGTCCACCCGTTGAGCGGGCAAAATAGTGGGTACGGCGAAATAGGAATTTAGCCCGTCTTGACCCCAAAAAGCGAGCCAACGGCGGCGGTTGCAAGCAGGGCAAGCGCGCCCCAAAACGCCACGCGGGCCGACGATTTCCAAACGCCCGCGCCGCCGACCCATGCCGCGACGGCCCCGAGTGCAGCAAGAAAAACAAGTGCGGTTGCCGAAACCGTCCACAAAAGCATCGCGTGCGGCGAAATCCACACCGTGAGCAGCGGCAGGGCCGCGCCTACGGCAAAGGTAACCGCCGAGGCGAGCGCGGCCTGCACCGGCTTGGCGTTGAGGACTTCCGAAATGCCGAGTTCGTCGCGGGCGTGCGCCCCGAGCGCATCGTGGGCCATAAGTTGGGCGGCCACGACGCGGGCTAAATCCGGCGTCAGGCCGCGCCCCACATAGATGGATGCCAGCTCTTCTTGTTCGCCCGCGAAATCGGTCGCCAGTTCTTTGCGTTCGCGGGCCAAATCGGCGTTCTCCGTGTCGGCCTGTGAACTGACCGACACGTACTCGCCGGTCGCCATTGCCATCGCGCCCGCAACAAGACCAGCCACCCCTGCGATCAATATACTTTCACGCGAAGCGTGCGACGCGGCGACCCCGACCACCAAACTTGCCGTTGAAATAATGCCGTCGTTCGCGCCGAGAACGGCGGCGCGGAGCCAGCCAATTCGGTGCGTGCGGTGCGTTTCCGAATGGTTCGTTTTGTACATAGATAAAACCGTTTATAAAGAACGCACAAAAAGCCGAAGTCGTTCCTTTCCGGCGCGGAAGGTTAATTAACGCGGCGGGCGACGAACCGAAATGTACCGCCCTTGCTGGGTTCCATGACGTTGCCGCGCCAATGCACCCGTTGGCGCGGCGCGAGCAGGGCGAGCATCATTTGTAGAGGAAACACGACGAGAACAAGCGGCGTTAAAAGCCATAATGCCCACGCGGGCGTCGCGGCGCGTAGATAGCGACCGTTCAGAACGGCGGTAGTTAGTAGAGCGACGAGGAAAAATCCGCCCGCAACGGCAAGGGCGACCGGTTGGCGCGCGGCGAGCGCGGCGATTAAAAGCGCGACGGGCAACACGTTGGCACACACGCCCATGCCGACGAGGAGCGACCGCTCTTTTGGCGATATATGACGGAAAAGGGATTCGCGCGGGGCCGTGAACCAGCGGCCCAAAAGCTGACGCGAATGTCGGAAATCGCGGACGTGCGTGCGAATGCCGTGGCGGAGCGGCGTTTGCGCGAGCGTGTAACCCGCGTCTTTGAACACTTGGGCAACGCCGAAATCGTCGGCGAGGATGGGCAAAATCGTCTCAAATCCACCGACCGATTGTAACGTTTCGCGCTTCACGGCGAAAAACATTCCGTTGATCGTAAACGGCGGACACAAAAACGTGTACGGAATATAGGTGAGTAGCGACGAAGCGTTGACGAAACTGGCAACATAGGCCGACCAAAAATTCTCGAACGAGCGGTAATACGGCAAGCCGAATGCAACACCGACGCCCGAATTTTCCAAGTAAGGCAGGCACGTTTCCAGTCCAAAATCGGGCAGGCTTGTGTCGTCGTCCAAACAGCAGACGATGTCGCCGCGCGAAGCGGTTTGTCCCGCCACAAGTTTGAAGAGTTTCGGGCTGACGCCTTCGGGCGGCGGGGGCAGCCATAAAATTCCGGCGACCGTTTGTGGATAGCGCGCCAGCAAATCCCCGCAAACGCGCTCGGCGTCTGCGTCGCCGTCGTCCAGCAGATACCAAAATTCGACGCGGTAGCGCGTTTGCATTTGGAGGCTTTCCTCCAAGCAAATGAAAAGATTTGGGTCGCCGCCCATGACCGGCTGCAAAATGCTGACAAGACCGGGTTCCGGGCCGTCGTCAATGGGCACGGGCCGACAGAAAAAGCGCGCGACAAGCGCGACGCGCCATAGTTTTTCCAGCGTGAGCAAACCCGCAAGCGCAACAAGTATGACGACCAAACCACTCATGACTTACTTGCCTCCAATTCGCCGCCGGGTTTGGCATGGAGGATTTGCCCGCGCCACACGATGCGGTCACCGGGCAGAAGTAGGGCAGCCAAAACGTGCAGCGGCGTCAAAAACACGAGAACGGGCAGCAACAAAAGGCCCTGAATCGGGGTTCGCGCGGGCAAATATCGGGCTTCCAAAAACAGATAACAGGCCGCAAACGCGGCGAAGCAGACCAAAACGCAAAGCCACGTCGTTTTTGATGGCGCATAAAGGGCGATGAAAAGCACGGTGGGCGGCAGCATATTCCCCAAACTCAGCACGCCGGAAACCGCCTTTTCGCGGAGCGTCAAAAACGAAACCATCGCGTGTTTGGGCATCGTGAACCAGCGGCGCATTTGCCCGAAATACGACTTTGCGGACGGCAAGGCATTGGCGACTTGATACACGAGCGGCGTTTGCGCGAGCGGTAAGCCGAGGGCGCGAACGCGGCGGGCGATTTCGTGGTCGTCGTCGAAGCGGCGGGCCATGCCGTCCATGCTGCCGGTTTGCGCGAAAGTGGTGGTGCGGAGGGCGAACACGTGGCCCGTGACCGTATAGGGCGGCGTAAAAAAAGTGAGCGGAACGTAGCCGATTAGGGCGTTGGCATTCACGAATCCGCTCATCAACGATTCCCAAACGGTTGCCCACGACACTTGGCAGGCCAGCCCGAACGTCGCGCCTGCCGGTTTGTCTTGATATAGCGGCGCGACTAAGGTTTGCAAAGCGTTGGGCGGCAAGAAAATATCGTCGTCCACGAAGCAAACCACGTTGGCGTCGCCCAAACGCTCCACACCGGCGGCCATTTTGGCGACTTTGGAAGCCGTGGGTGAGCCGGGTAAATCCGGCGCGCAAAGCGACCATTCGGCATTTGGGAGCGCGGTTTGGCAAACGGCTTGTGAGTCGGTATCGCGGTCGTCGCACACGACGATATGCCGCACGACCCCAGGGTAGTCAAGTTCGGCGCGGGCTTGGAGATTGGGTTCAAGGCGCGTCGCGCCGTGCGTTACGGGCTGAATGAGGGCAATCGAAGGCCAGCCGTTTGCGGGCGGCATGGGGGTAGGCTTGGCGAAAAAACGCGCGACAAGGCCCGCCTTGACCGCGCGGTCGGCGACGAAAACGCCGGTCAAAAACGCGGCAACGGTGGCCGCAACCGCTGGGCCGTTCATGCTTTGGCCTCCGTCAAAAAGCGCAGAATGGGCGCGAGGTACGCGGGCGCGTCGCCGATAGACGCGGCGTGTCCCAAAGGCGACGCGATGACGTGAACCTTAGCGCGCGGAAACCGGGCGCGGAAGGCGTGGGGCGAAACGGTTCGGTCGCTTTCCGCACACAAAATGAGCGTTTTGGGGCAGGGCGTGGCGTTATGCGGCGCGGGCGCGGCGTCGAACTCGGCCCACGCACGGGCGCGGCTTTCGACTTCCGCTTTGGTGAGTTGCGCGAGCATTTCATCGAAATGGGCCAGCCAAAACCGCCGCGCGTCCGGCGGCAAATGGGCGACATAACGCCGAACGCCCAAGCCCAGCGCGGCGCGAACCATTCGCGCGGGTAGGGCGCGAATAATTTGCCCTGCCGCCCGCATCCACAAAGCGCGCGTCGGCACAGGCGGCGACGTGTCCGACAACACCATTTTGTTCACACTCTGCGGGAAACGGTCAACAGTGGCTTGTGCGACCAAGCCGCCAAACGAGCCGCCGACAACGTGCGCTCGCGCGACCCCCAACCCGCGCAAGAGTTGTGCCGCGCCGTTTGCCAAATCCGCCATTGTTTTTGCCGTTTTGGGATAGCCCGGCGCAACCACGCGGAACGTAGTTTGCAAGGCCTCGGCGTACTCAAAGCCGGTTTCGGGTCGCCCCAAAGCGCCGGGTAGAAGCAAAACGGCGGGTGCGTTCGTCGGGCCGCCTATACGGTACGGCCAGCAATATTCCGCAACAGCGGCGTGTTGAAGCGGACACGCCGCGCAGTACGCGGCGTAGCGTTCGGCGAGCGGAACGGCGGCACTCAAAACGTTAGCCCGACCGCGCCCAATGTCAGGCCCGCGCCCGTGCCCGCGAGAACCACTCGGTCGCCGCGTTTGATGCGCCCGGCTTGAATGGCTTCATGGAGGGCAAGCGGAATGGACGCGGCGATGCAGTTTCCCCGCGTTTCGATGTTGCGGAAAACTTGCGTTTCGTCGAAGCCTAAGCGGCCCGCGTACAAATCCAGCCCGTGCCGACTGGCTTGGTGGGGAACGACGCAGTCCACGCTTTTACGCTCCCAGCCCAGTTCGCAGAAAAACGTCTGCATGAACGGCGGAGCAAGGCGCATGGCTTGGCGGAAAACCTGCGGCCCGTTCATATCGAACACGTTCATCTCCGCCGTGGTTTCCCTGTCGCTTGGCGAATGCAGCGATCCCGCGCCCCGGTACTGCACGTGTTCCGCGCCGGAATGGTGGGTCGCAAAGCGAGTGTGGTGCAGAGCGGACGCTTCGCCGTTTGGCGTGCAGGTTAAGACAACGGCAGCCGCGCCGTCGCCGAATAGGGTAAAACTTTCCGGCTGTTTCGGGTTCAGCGAGCGCGACGCGATTTCCGTGCTGAAAATCAAAACGTTTTTGTACACGCCGGAGGCCACAAGCGGGGCGAGGAGTTGCAGTGCGGTCAAAAACGACAAGCACGTCGCGTTCACATCGAAGCAAAAAGTGCGGCCTTCCGGCGCGTCGAGTTCTTTTTGCACGAACGCCGCCGTGCAGGGAATAAGCTGCTGCGGCCCGGACGACGCCCCGACAATCGCGTCAATATGGCACACATCCATTTCGGCGTTGGCAAGCGCTTCACGAGCGGCTTGCGCGGCCTGAAACGACGCCGACTCGCCCGTGTTGTATCGGCGTTCGCGCACTCCCGTTCGCGTTTCGATCCAGCCGGGCGCAAGGTTCAAGCGCGCTTCCAACTCCGCGCTCGTCACGATACGCTCGGGCAAATACGCCCCGGTTCCCGCAAGTCGAACCGGTAAAAAGGGGGCGTTGTTTGGCGCGTCCATTGTTTGTCATCGTTCCCCATTTGACCCGGAAAATCCTATAATTGCCACGTTTAGGCCCCCCTGCCCCCCAATAATGGGGGGTTCTGAAAACACCATCTCCAATGGCCGCAACCGTCGTTGGTATTGGTAGGCTCGTTCAGAAACCCCCCATTATTGGGGGGCAGGGGGGCCTCTGTCCACATTTCAAGCCGGTCGATGGCGTTTTGGACGCCATTTTCAGTTTGTAAAACGGCCCCTAATTCTTGGGTGTGTCGCCGTAAATCGGCGTCGGATACAGCCTTTCTGATGGCGTCGGCGAGCGCGCGGCGTGTCAGCCAAGAGCGGGGCAGGGGCGCGGGTGATGCGCCCATTTCGTGCAAACGCCGCGCCCAAAAATGCTGATCGCCGAACGCGGACACGACGATGGCAGGCACGCCCGCCCGAAGCGCGGCGGCCATTGTTCCCGCGCCGCCATGATGCACGACGGCCCTACATCGCGGAAACAGCGAAGCGTGCGGCACACTATCCGTAGCGAACACGGTCGGCGGAAGCGCGATATTACCGACATCGCCCCAACCCCGGTACAAAACGCCGCGCATCCCGGCATCTTCCAGCGCGCCGACAAAAACGCGCGTTACGGCGTCGGGATCGCGCCCTGCTAAAATACTGCCGAACCCGATGTAAACGGGCGGCTCGCCCGCGTCTAAAAAAGCCTGAAGCGCATCGGGTATTTGTTCAAAATCCTGTGGAAGTGGAGACTGCCAAAAGCCGGTCACAACGTGCCGGTCAGGGTTCCAATCGTGCGGCGGGGGCGCGAGAACCGCGCTGTAGCCGTATAATTCGCGCCCGGTTTGTTGGGTTTCCCGAAGCCATTTTTCCAAGCCGAGCGGGGATTGCGGCGGCAAATCGAGAACGCGCCGCCGGGCCGTATTCAGCAAAGGGCGCAGCAAATGCCAAAAGCCGTTCACGCCCAAAAAATGCGTCAAGCGATTATAAAAAGCATTGTTCGGGCCGCTTGAGAAAAACATATTCCGGTAAAACCGTGACGGCGCGACGGGGTGAAAGTGTGCGGGAACCACGGGCACGCCGTTCAATTTTTCCGCGACCGAATACGCGACGTGCAAACCGAGCGTGGACGCAACAAGCACATCGCAGTTTTGCGCGGCATGAAGCGTGTCGGCGAAAAGCGCGTTCATCAACGGCGCGATTTGCGCCCGCAGCCGCAGGCCAAGCCGAACGGACGCGAGCGGCCCACCATCAATCGCGTTCGCAACGGCGGGGCGATCCATTAAATCGGCGATACGTCCAACGAGCGGCGCAAAGGGTATGCCGCGTTCTTCCACTACGTTGCGGTAATCGGCGGCAGCGGCGATCACGACGCTATGCCCCCGCGCCCGCAAACCGAGTGCAAGCGCAACGAACGGTTGCACGTCGCCGCGCGAACCCAGCGCGAGCAGGCAGTAGCGTTTATGTCGGCTCACGCGCCGCGCTCGCTGGGCGCGATATGGCACACGACACGCCGCCGTTTGGTGTGCGGCGGCACGGATGGAACGCCGCGTGTGATCGTGAGTTCGGGCGCGCGGCAATCGTAGGACGCCACGATTTGCGCCGCGCTTTTTCGCACGGCGCGGGCGATTTCGTCGAAGGGCGCGCCACCCGCCACGTCCAAATAAAGATTTAGTTGCCCCACGCGCGTTTGTTCGGCGAAGTATTCCGTGATGCGGGCGTCGGCGAGAAGCACGATGCGTCGTATGGTATCGGGGTAAAACGGGCGCAGAGTATTTGCGGAATTAGTGCGCGTCGCATTGGAAACGAAAAAGCAGGTATCGTCGCACCTGCCTTCGACGGATTCGATAACTTGAAAGGCCGAGCCGCACGGGCAGGGCGAAGCCGTTTCGGGCGCGAGGCGCAAAACGTCGTTCAAACGGTAGCGAATAATGGGCTGCGTCGTGCGCCACAAATCCGTAACAATCGGCGTCACTCGACGTGCGGTTTCTGTGTCGTTTGCCGCGTTCACAAGCGGTTCGTACTGCAAAGCGACCAAATCTTCCTGCACATGCAAACTGCCGTACGCACACGTCACGCCCAGCAATCCTTCCATGCATTGATAAATTTGCCCGACCGGCGCGTCAAACGCGGTTTCCAAAAACGCCTTGTCCTGCGGCTCCAACACTTCGGCAACCGACAACAAACGCTTCGGCTGAATGCAAAGCGCATCGTGCGGCATACTTTTCGCGCTGGCGAGCCGCCGCAACAGCGACGGCGGCCCGACCAAAAGGTGCGGCGCAAACTGGTTCAAGGCATGAACTGCTTCATCAAGCGGCGTCATCAAGTCGAACCAACGAAAAACAATACGGCGCGAGACGCCAAGCCGCTCGTACAAGTTGCTGTTGGAGCGCAAGAATAGCGCGATGCGATAATTTTTCGGCGGCAAACCATTGGGCAAAGCCCGGGCAAGGAGCGTTCCCGCCCAAGCCGCCGACTCTTTGCGGCTAACCAAAAATAACCCACGATACCCCGACGTCCCCGACGAAAGCCCGACCGTAACGCCGCCCGCAAGCGTCGGCGCGAAATCGCGGTTCGCTTCGGATTGCAGGGCGGTTTCCATCGCGTCGTTTTTGCAAATCCCGCGCGTGTTGAAGCCGTCGAAATTTTCCATCATGGCGGCTTTATCCACGGTTGGCAGCGCGCGCCAATCGTTCAGGTTTGCGCCCGCCACTTCCCAGTGGGCGCGATAAAACGGGGAGTTTCCGTTGGCATAGCGCACAATTTGTCGCGCCCGTTTATCTTGATAGGCGGAAAGATTCGCGCCCCGCAAATGCGTGAACGCCCACCGCGCCCGCGCCCAATGCGCCGCCAAACACAGCAATTCACCGGCCCGTTCGCCGCTCACATTTTGCCCCATTCGGCGACCCTCGCAAAGGCTTCCGCGCAGTGCGTCGGCACAAGCGCGACATCGGGTCTGGCTTGGTGAAATTCATGCAGGCGCGAAACGGTTTGAACGACCGCTTTGCTATCGTCGGCGAAAAGGTTCGTGATTGCGCCGGGCGGTTTGTTTTCGCGGATCGAGCGCATCAAATATGCGCCGTCCGCCACAAGAAAAACCGGGCCACGCGGCGACTGTGGAATGAACAAACCGATTTGCCCGCGCGCATGACCGGGTAGGGGAACGAGAAGCAGACTTTGGTCGCCAAACACGTCGCGCGTTTTACCTAAACCCGGCAGGTTTGTCCCATCGCTGTAGTCGTCGCAAAACTGGGCACGTTCCGCAAAGTCATTAGGAAGTAGGGCAGGTAAAAGCCCCTGGCGCAAGGCAGCAAACCCCGTCCGCGCTTGTGTGTCGTCCCATGCTGCGCGGTCGCATACAAACCGGGCTTGGGGAAAATCGCATAAACCGCCCGCGTGGTCGGGGTGGAAATGCGACACGATGATATGGCGAATGTCGCCGGGCGACAAGCCGAAGCGGGCGATTTGACAAACCACGCTTTGCTCGGGTCTGGAGTAAGCGGGCAGCAACTGCCGATATGCGCGAAACGGCAATCGCGCGGTCGCTTGGGCAAGCCGTTCTGTGTTGTAGCCCGTGTCGAACAAAAGCCATCCTTCGCGGCTGTGATGAATAAGCGCGACGAGGGCGTGACAATCCACGGTTTTGTTCGCGCCGCCTTGAATTAGGCTTGCTTCCCGCGCTCGGCAAAACCCGGTGTCCAGCAAAAACAGCGCGTCGATGATTCCTCTCATGTTTTTATCGCGGTTTCTTTCGCCGCGTCGGTGGAAAATGCGGCAATCGTGCGGGCGATGCCTTCGTCAAGCGAAACGATAGGCGCGTAAGCCAAATCGCGGCGGGCGGGCGAAATATCGTAGGTTTGCGTGCGAGCGAGGATGAGGACACCGTAGCGAGTCAAAATCGGCTCGCGGCCCGTTAGGGAGCCGAAAGCCTCGCTCAAGCTGGCGGCGGCGTAGGCCATGGAAGCGGGAATGCGGCGTTTGGGTGTTGGCAAGTTCAAGCCGCACAGCAAAAGGTCGATTACGTCCCAAAGGGGCGGAACCGTTTCGCCGTTCGTTATCGTGTACGTTTTGCCCAGCGCAGCGTCGGGCGCGTCGGCAGCAAGCAGCAGGGCGTGAACGACGTTATCGACATACGTTAAGTCCACGCGATTTTCGCCGTCCCCGATACGCGGCAAGCGGTTTCGCTCGGCGGCGCGAATGAGGCGCGGCAAAAGCGTCGTGTCGCCCGGCCCGAAAATCGCTTTGGGACGCAAAATAACGAACGACACGGTATGGCGGGCCGCGTTCACCACGTCTTCGGCCCGTTTTTTGGTTTCGGAATACACGGAAACGAAGTGGGCGGGATACGGGGCATCGTCGCGCAGATTTTCCTGATCCTGCCCGTTAAACAGCACAGACGGCGACGAAACATGAACCAGACGCCCAGCGCCGAATTTAGCGCAGCCGTCCACAATCGCCCGCGTTCCGCCGACATTCACCGCTTCAAATTCCCGTCGCGCCCCCCACGCCGACGACAGCGCACCCAAATGATAAACCATGTTCGCGCCTCGGCACGCTTCGGCGATAGTTTCCGGGTCGCCACCCAAATCGGCGGGATACGGTTCGGCCCCCAATTTTTGCAAAAGGGCGAGCGCGTCCGGGTTGCGGCCCATTGCCCGCACCGACGTTCCCCGCGCCAAAAGCGCGCCGACCAATCGCCGCCCGACAAAGCCGGTCGCGCCCGTCACGAGAACCGTTTCCTTAGCGGGCATCAGCGGGCGCGGGTTCCAAACAGCGGAACAGTTCATCCAAACTTTCGGCCTGCTTGATGGCGTCGAAGTGCGGGAAATTGCCACCGTGTTCCGCGATGCGCAGCCACTGCTTTACGCGCTGCAATAGATACCGCGACGGACGGTCGGGCGTTACGAAACCCGCCGCTTCGGAGGCGGCGATAAGTTTACATAGATAGGGTCGCCAGTCCATCGGCACGTTTTCGTCGGGCGCGTTTTGTCCGGCGGGCAAACCCAACTCGCGGGCGATCTGATGGCTCAAAAACGGGCGGGCCAAACCGCCCCGGCCCAGCATGAAATGCAGACTGCCGGTTTCATCGCGGCAACGTTTGAAGTCGTCAATCGTCCAAATGTCCCCGTTTGCGACCACGGGAATTTGAAGTTGCTCGCGGACGCGCCCAATCGGTTTCCACAGCGCGGGCGGCTTGTAGCCCTGTTCGCGCGTCCGCCCGTGAATGGTAATCCAAGATGCGCCGCCATTAGCCGCTTGCTGCGCGTTTTCGTAAATAGCGTTCGGGTCGTCCCAGCCCAAGCGCAGTTTCGCCGAAACCGGAATGGATTGGGGAACCGCATCGCGCACGGCCCGAACAATCGCGCCCAGCCGTTGCGGGTATTTGAGAAGGGTCGCGCCGCCGTCGTGGTTGTTGACGGTTTTCGCCGGGCAGCCGAAGTTGATGTCAATCGCGGTCGCCCCCGCCGATACGGCAACGAGGGCGGATTGCGCCATACGCTCGGGATTACCGCCCAAAAGTTGGACGTGAACCGGCAAGCCCATTTTGGTTTTCGCATTGTTTTCGAGTTCGGGAACCATGCGGCGAAACACGCCCTTACCCGGCACGCTTTCGCTAATGCGGATAAATTCGGCGACGGCATGGGTAAACGCCCCGATTTCGCCTTGCACAGCGCGCATGGGCGCGTCGCTTAGGCCCTCCATTGGGGCGAGAATCAGGGTGGGTTTGTCAGGAAGCACCATCAAACTAACGTACCGCACAAACGGGGCGCGGGCAAAAGTTACTTGCCGAGAGCGAACTCACGAACCACGCTTTTGCCCGCGTCCAAACCGCCCGGCAAAACCACCGTCAAGACACTCGATTTTTTACCCGAAGCTGGTTGCGCGCCGTCGCCGCGCAGGGGAAGGTTTACGGAAACGTGAACCGTGAGCGGTTCGTTCATCGGATTGGAAACCGCAAGGCGCAGCGTTTGGCCTGTTTTCCGCACCATGAGCAAACAGGGCGCGTCCGCGCCGACCGTGAGCGGCCCGCCGCTTGCTTGACCGCCGGAAGTGCGAAAGGCCGCCATCAGTACGCCCAAACCGGAATGCCAAACGGCTTGTTTTTCCGGTGTGTTGCTTGTAATTTGCACGGTCGGGGCTTTGGCGTAGGCCGCCGTTTGCGCCACATCCTTGTTATTGGGCAAGACGGTGTAGGCGTAAGCGGCTTTTTGCGCCTGCGGGCCGTGGTTTATCCACACACTAAACACGGGCTTGCTGATTGGATCGGACGACCACGGCCCGAGCAAAGAAAGCGAACCGGTTTGCACCTCGTTTTTGACGTGTGCCGTGGTCGGCTGCGCGAACACATAGCCCATACCGTCGTGCCATATCCACGCCGCGTTTGTGATGTCCCGGTCGCCGGTGGGCAATTCCGCTGCCGTCCCACCCTGCGAGGTTTTTACTGGGCCGCTTAACAGGGTTTGATTGAGCGATGTGTAAACAGGATTCGCCGTTGGGCACGTGATGCCCGCGCCCAAACACACGATTTCGTCATCGAAGTAAAACCACGCTTTTTTCGCGGTTAAGTCGCCCGACGCCAAATCCATCGCCGTTGCGCCATACATTCCGTCCGATACGCCGCCGACAAAGCGCGTCGTGCCCCGATGATTTACCCGTTTCGGTTCGAGCGGCGTATTCTGCTCGATTGTCGTGCCCGGAATGCGATGCCAGTCCCACACCGGATAAATGCCGACGAACTCCTGCCCCGTGTGCGCCAAAAATGTCGCGCCGTCCGCCAAATGGTGCGACGTTTTGTTTTCGCCGTTGGTGTAGCCGTCGGTGTTGATGATGCGCGTCGAGTACATCCGCGTGGACGCCAAATATCCGGCCCGGCTATGGGCCATATAATCCGATTGGTAATAGTGCCGATTGCCGACAAGCGGCGGGGCGTCTTTCGGGTTTTTAAGGCGGGCCGCAAATTGGGCTAACTCTTTTTGGCGCGGGCCGATCGTTTTGGCGAGAATTTCCACGGGCTGCAACAAACCGCCCGCCGATTTTCCTGCGCGGATAAGTTCGCGGCCCGTCACGCCCCAATCCCATTGCGTGCCGCGCACCATCCATTGCTGCCCGTCCAAGACGTAGGCTTCCAAAATGTTTTCTTTTTCGGGCGGCAATGCCCAGCGCGTGCCCCGCGCGTAATCCTGAAACCGGGCCACATCACTTGTGAAGCCCGCGCCATACCCGCCCGAATATAACAGTGCGCCGTGCTGATGGAAGCTCGCGTCGCGTTGAATGCCTTCCTCGTTCGGCCCGGCGTAGCGGACTTCCTGCCACATTCGGTCGTACATCGCGCCGACAAGAGCGGCGTCGCTTGATAAACAGCCGCGCATAATCGTGATTTGCGCCGTCCAGACCAGATTTTGCCCGGTCATTTTCGCCGTGTTGCTGCGCTTCATCAGCGCGATGCCTTGATCTTGCAGGGCTTGGGGCGCATCGCTTCCCATGAGAATCAGCAAGGCCCCGATTTGTTTGGGCACGCCGATCTCGTTTTGCCACCAGTTCGTATTTTGCGGGTCTGCTTTAAGCCAGTAGACCAAACCGGCGACGAGTTTTTCTTTTGCGGCGGCCTGACTGGCGAGCGGCGCGCCGGGCAAATAAACCGCCTGCGCAATCGTGACGAGGCGCGGTAAATGCTTTTCGGCCTTCCAGTTTTCGCGGTCGGTGTCCGCGTAGTCTTGGTCGGGAAAGGAGCCGTCGGGCCGGAGCAGGGCCAGCCATTTTTGCGCCGCTTCTGTTGTGGCTTTGGCGTCCAAACCTGCAAGAAGCGAGTCGCGCAATCGTTGGCGCACCAATGCCATGTCTTCGGCCTCGGTCGCTGCATGGATTGGGGAAGGGATAGCGAAAGGCACGGCATCGGCTTTCTTGAACGGTAAATCCGCGTCGGCGCGGCAGGGCGCTACCGCGCCCGCGACGGCGAAAACCGCGCCCGCCATCGCGGCGGGCGCAAACGGAAACAAACGCGGTTTCTTCATAAGCGGTGACAGGGGCTAAAAAGCGCGTGTCGTAGGAAGCACGCACACGGGCATGGGAACCCGCACCTCTTGCCCCGTGGGCGTGAGCGCGCCCGTGCGATTATCGACGCGGAAAACAACCAAATTGTTCGCGTCCCGGTTCGCCACAATCGCAAACCGACCGGACGGCGAAAACTGAAAATCGCGGGGATGCCCGCCGCGCGTGGGGGGTTGGCCTTTGGCGTCCAGTTTGCCGGTTTTGCTGTCCACTGCAAAAATTGCCAAGCTGTCGTGGCCCCGATTCGAGCCGTACAAAAACTTGCCGTCGGGCGAAAAATGCAGCGCCGCCGATGAATTTTTGCCTTTGAAATCGGCGGGCAATAGGGGCAGGGTTTGGATGGCCGCGCCGGGTTTGCCGTTGTTCCACGGAAAAACCGTAACGGTCGCGGCGTATTCGGTCAAGCAGTACAGAAAACGCCCGTTCGGCGAAAACGCGATATGGCGCGGCCCCGCGCCTTCGGGCAAACCCGACGCCTGCCCGGGGAGCGAATAAAACGGCGGGTTCGTGTGCGGCACGATCCGGCCTCGCACCGAATCGAACTCGTAGATAAACAGTTTGTTTTGCTTGATGTCGGCGGCAACCACGTGTTTTCCACCCGGCGCGGCGACAAGGCAGTGCGCGCACGAATTGGTTCCGTCCGGGCCTAAGCGCGTAAAGTCCGACGCCTCGCCCACATCGCCCGCCGTTGAAAGCGGCACGACACACACGCTGCCGTTGCCGCTCGTATAATTGGCGACGAGTAAATGCCGCTTGTCGGGATGCACGGATACCCAACACGGAAACGCGCCATGCGACGAAACGCGGGTATGCAAGCCCTTTTTCAGCATCCCGCCGCTTTCTATCGGCAGGGCTGTCACAAACCCGCCCGTCGTCGGTGCAAGGCCGTCGCCGGTTCCAACCTCTTGGACGGCGTACAGCATTGGCAGGGTCGGATGCAGCGCAAGATACGATGGGTTCGGCCCCGCATCGAACGCGCCGATTTGCGTCAAAACCCCGTTTTTTTCGTCGAACCGAAACACGAAAACCCCGTCGGTGCGTTTTTCGGTGTAGCTTCCCACAAAAATAAGTGCCATACGAAAAGTGTACCTGATTAAACGGACGAAACCGCGCGAAAGCCGCGCTTTTACGGCAGCAGTTTAAGCGATACGTTAGCGAGCCAAACCGTGCCCGCTTCCTGCGCGAAGCAAAATTGCGGCGCGTGCGAATTATTTTCCACGACGTTTTTCGTGGTGAATCGGACAGTATATTCTTTCCACGCCGTATCCAAATCCACGATTTTGGACAAGCCGATGTTATGAATATCGCCACCAATCGTCGCCTGCCCCTCCACATCGAGTGTGCGCTTGCGGCTCGCTTTGGCTAAAAACCGCAGTTCGTACGTGCGCCCTTCGAGTAGCGGCAGGGCCGGGCGCAACAATTGAAAATGGTACGCCTGCGACGACGGGGTGTTTATGGTCACCTGCAAAGTTTTTCCTCCGCCGGGTTCGCTCGACTGAGTGAGTGCGCCTCGCGCCGCGCCTGCCTCATACACCTGCCAAGCGTCCGCCTCGTTCGCGTGGTCGATTAAGTTGGTGTTTGGGGCAACCTGCTTGTCGCGCTCGGCTTGCAAAGCGGGCGGAAGCGGCAGCGCGCCGGGAACCAGCGAAATGTTCGCAAGGAACACGTCGCCGCCCCGGTGCGCGGCGGAAAAGACGGGCAGCCGCTGCGGGCCAATTGTATCCGGCGCGCTCGTGAACGTGACTTGAAAAACCTGCCAGCGTGGTGTGAACAGAACGGTTTGCAGCAGGCCCGCGTTTTTGTAGGGCGAATCGCTATCCGTTTGGGAGCCAATCGTCACGAAATGGTTCGTATCGGCCCGCGCCAAAAAGCGGAGCGTGTACGGTTTGCCGGGCGCGATGCCGCCGCCGCTGCTGGGAAGTTGTTGAAAAATCTGCGCGTGCCATTCCCTAACGGGCATTCCGCCGACTTTGAGGTGCAAAGACCCGGTGTCCGCCTCGAAAACCGAACCCGGCGCGGAATTGGCGTTCGCGCGAAACGTCCAGTTCGCGGGCACGTTCCACGGCTTTAGCAGGTTGCCGGGCAGCGGTTCGCTTCCGTCAATAGCGACCATGATCACGCGCGCGTTCAGTGCGTTGGACGGCTTCGTGCCTTTTGCCGACGCCGCGCCCAGCACGAAAACCCGCGCGCCGGTCAGCAGATCCGCCTGCGTCATCTCAAGACTGGAAGCGTTTACCAAACGCAGCGCAACCTCGCCGGTCAAGCGCACGGTTTTCTTGCGAGCGGGCGAAACGATTTGGGCTTTGCCATTGGGCGGCACAATCCGCGCGACGCTCAAAACAACCGCGCCATTTTTTACGGGTTCAGCGACGACGCCCTCGTACAGCGTTTCGCCGTCCTCGCGCGCCGCCTCCGCAATCGCAGACGGGGTTGCCGTAACCGTCGCCGCGCTTGTCGGCGGGGAAGGCTTTTGTGCCTGTGCCGAATGGGGCACGCCAAGCAAAATGCACAAACAAGCCGCTTCTAAAGCGCCGCACGATAAAAAAGAAAGGGTATTTCGTGAGGGCATTTCGAGCATTCTACTTCTTTGCCCCGGGCGAAGCGGGAGGCTTTGGAGATTGATTTCGCACGGTCGCATCGGCTTTATCGCGCAGGACAGCCATACCCTGCGCGGACGGATCGATAACAAGAACCGCAGTGGCATATCGGGAAATGGTTTTGGCGTACTGGGGTTGTTGGAGCATCGGTTCCAGTGCGTAGGGTGACACGTAGTAAATCGTTGTTAGCGGCTTAACATTGCGCACGGATTCCAGCAAAACCGGTGCTGCCTGCGCGTAGTCGCTGCGTGCCAGATACAATTCTGCGAGCGCCTGATAAAGATAGTGCCGACTGCGGCCTCCATCATTTGGCTTAGAAGCCGCTTCCGCTTGGACGCCGCTTTTGAAGGCGGCCTCCGCTTCGTCGTCACGCTCGGCTTTTCGCAATACCCACCCAATTTTATACTGGGCCGTTGCGGGTGTGCCGCTTCCCGTTGCCCCCATTCTCTTATAATTGCTGATCGCGGCGTCCGTGTTACCGGCATCGGCTTCTATATCGGCGCGAAGTGCCCACAAACCGGGGTCTTGAGTTATGTCGAACCGATTGACAACCGCCCGGGCGGCGTCGAGAAACGGTTTTCGCGCCTCGCCCGGCGGCATTCGCGCCGCGCGCAGTTCTTGAATACGGGCAATATTGTACAAAATAAACGACTTGTTTTTCGTGTCGGCTTTGGCATAAGCGGCTTCCAAAGCGCCGACAAGGCTCTCCGCCATCAAGGAATCGGAAATTCCCATCTGAATTTTGAAAACAAAGTCGCTGGTCGCGTTATTTTGCGCGAATGAAATCAACTCCTGACGCGCTTTAACCACATCCCCGTTTTTAACGGTATATGTTCTGCTCACGTCCAATAGATGGCGGGCGATCTCGTCGGAAACTTGCGGCTGATTGTCCAAACATGTGCCGTCTGCCGCAAAACCTTTTGGTGCGGCGGCAGCCAAAACAAATAGGGCAATCCCGATGAAAATCAGCGTTTTCTTAAACATCTTCTTTACCTTCGCGCGGTTTTTGCGGGGGAGAAATGAGCCGTTCGTAGCAGGCGGGGCACAACCAGTCGTCGTTTGCCGCGTCGTGAAAGGCGAACCGCAAAGCGTTTCCTTTGTTGCTGAGGGTGGCATGGCAATCCAAACAATGGTCATGATCCCACCCGCCCGGTTCTTTTTCAATACGTCCATCCGCATAATATACCGTTGAATCCGACGGACACCACTCGGCCCACTTCCAATCACGTTCGGTCACGTCCGGTACGTCTTCATCGCCTTCGGTAGGTTCGTTCATCATTTTTTCGTGCGAAGGCATCTAATCGCCTTCCGCGAGCGGAAACCATAGCCACTCCCAATAGTTAAGCAGGGCGCGTTCGTCCGCGTCAAACGGGGCGTTGTAATGGTGGGCGTGCGGCGACGGAATGATGGCCGCGCCCTGTGTCAACCCGTTCGCTTCGGCAGCGGAAACAAACATATCCAGCGGGCCGTAGGCGTAGATGAGATTGTGGTTGTCGTAAATAATTTGGGCTTGGCCGGATAAAGACATAATCCTAAGATGGTGTCTGCCGTCGCATTCAAAAAAGTCACGAAATTGGTTCAAAAACGCTTCCAGCTCGTTTCGGTCGCAGGGTTGCCCGCTTTGATACCGGCTCGGTTCGTTTTCGCCAGTACGCGGAACGAGAAGCACGTACAAGATCCCGAACGGCTCCGGCAATAGTCGAGTCAGTTCGATGATTAAGTCGGTTTGACCGGACGCCGGGGCAAAAACAATGCGCTCCGGCCCGGTCGTTTGCTGCTTTTGCCAAACGTCGGGATAAACGTAGGGCACAGTTTCATCGTTTATATCGGTGAATTTTACGGCTTTTATCGGTGTCACGGTTTGCCCATGTCCGCTTTAGCAATGGCCTTTTCGAGTGCCTCGGTCGGGCCGCTATAGTTGACAATCGAAGCGACGATTTTGCCGTCCCGGCCAATGATGTACTGCGTCGGAATACGTATCACGTTGTAATATTTTGTCGCCACGTCTTGTCCCTGCGGCGGAAGTCCCTGACCGCCGCCCCACACATCGATAGTGAAAATCAAGGGCGCGAATTCGGGATGCGCGGGAACCCATTTGTCAAACGCTTCTTCCGTATCCCATACATTGACGCTAAGGAAAATCACGCCATCGCTCTCGGTTTTCTTGGCGACTTCGGCGGTGTGCGCAAGCGACGCGGTACATGGCTCGCACCATGTCGCCCAAAAATCCAAAACGACGATTTTGCCTTTGAATTTCGACAAACGAATGGGGTTTCCATCCTTGTCGTAGACGAGAAACTCCGGGGCCGTCGTTCCCGCCGTCAGCAGCGGCGGGCGTTCCGGTTCAACGTATTTTTTATAACCCGTCAAATTGACCGAGAACGCTGCGGCGGGGCTTGTTTTGCCGACAACGACGTTGGTCAGAACAGTATCCTCAGTTTGGGTAAGCCCGTTGGCGCGGTGCGCGACCCAGTCTTTGTGGTAGCCGTGAATAAAATGGTCTTTTTTGCCGAGATAAATCTTTGTGGTGCAAATCGAAGAAAACGTACTCCCGTTTTTATCATCGAAAGTTTTCATCTCAACAACCGAACATGGAACCCCGCCAAAAACCGCATTGGGAGCCATTTTGAGCGACGCCAGCCAGTCGTATGCTTTGGCGTCGCGGGCCAGTTTCACGTCGGGTATCCTTTGAAAATCGGAAACTTCGGGCGTAAAGAAATCGGTGAAATAAAGGTCGTAGGCTTCCACCACGGCTTTTGGGGTAACCGGCAATATTTGATAGGTTTTGTTTTTTAAGGCAAGGCGAACCCCTTTTTTCCCATCGCTGATACATCGGGCGGTGGATTTGGCAACCCATTTTCCGTTTGGGCTTTTTGCTTTGAAGCCAACCTCGTTTACAACGAGGTTGGGTTTTTGCAAGCGAAAGGTGTCAAAATCGTGAAACTCGACGGCGGGCTTACCGCCTTGCGTCGGGCGATAGGTCGATGTTTCGATGTGCCCTGAAAACGACTGCGCGGCCCGCATTTCGTCGTTCGCGCGCTGCAAAAGGGCTTCGGCTTTCTTATCGTATTCTTTAAGAAAGGGTGTGTTTTGGGCGCGAGCGGCAGGCGGAAGCTGCGCGGCGACGAGCGCGAAGAAAGCGAGAAAAACGAAAGAGCGGCTTAAATATACGGTCGAATGTTTCATTTTTTCATTTTCGCGCGATTTTTGCGCGTGCATCGGCTTTGGCGATGGCTTTTTCCAGCGCGTCAGCCGGGTTGCCGTATCCGACAAGCGACGTGACGATTTTGCCGCTCCGGTCGATCACATACTGGGTTGGAATACCCGACACGTTGTAACGTTTGCTCGCCACGTCTTGTTGGTTGGGCGTCACGTCAATGGCGAAGGTGAGCGCGGAAAATTCGGGATGGGCGGGCAGCCATTTGTCAAACTCGGCTTTTTTGTCCCACACGTTGACCGCAAAAACGACCACGCCCTTATCGGCGGTCTTTTGTGCAACTTTTGTTGTGTGCGGCAGGGATGCAATACACGGCCCGCACCACGTCGCCCAAAAATCCAGCACCACGATTTTGCCCTTGAAGTCTGACAATCTGATGGCTTGGCCGTTTTTGTCATAGGCCGTGAAGTCGGGGGCAATCGTTCCCGCCGCGAGCAGGGGCAAACGCTTCGGCTCGGCAATCTGCTTGTAGCCGGTTAAATTGAGGGCGAAAACCGAAGCGGGAATTTTGCGGTCAAGCGCGATGTCGGTCAGCACATCGTCCGAAACGCGCATCGTTCCGTCCCCTTCCGGCGATGGGTATTCCCGATGGTAGCCGTGAATCAAACCGTCTTTTTTGCCGACGTATATTTTAGTCGTCGCAACCGCTGCTGTCGCCGATGCCGTTTCTCCTTTACCATTGTCGCTTCGCATCTTTTCCTCAACGACCGCGCAGGGCACGCCACCGAACGTTTCGCTTGGGGCCATTTGTAGCGACACCAATCGCCCGTTGGAGCGGGCTAACCGCGCTCGCTGCACAACCGACATTGCCGGATTGAAAAATTCAGGAAAGGTCAACTGATACCAAACACTCAAATGATTGAGTGTGACGCCCGTTTTCCGATACGATTTTTTGTCAAGGAAAACCGTCGCGCCCTTTTTGCCGTCGCTGATGTATTTGAAATCGGGCTTGGTTAAATTCGCGTTCCATGCGCCGCTCGCGGTTTGGGACAACGCGCCAAATTCCTGATAAATGCGATTTGGTTTTTGCAGCGTAAAAATCTTCGCGCTCCGGACCTCGCGGGCGGGTTCTTGGTTTGTGGCCGGGACGTGCAAAATCGTGGTGACTTGCCCGGAAAACGAGTGGGCGTTTTTCAGCCGGTCGGCGGCGCTTTGCAAAAGAGCCTCGGCCTTTGGATTAACTGCGGCGGCAGGGGCGTCGTCTTGGGCGCGGGCGGCGACCGAGGCAAACGCGGTAAACAGCGCCAAGAAAGTGAGAAAACCGAAAGAGTGGCTCAAATTCACGAACGAAGGTTTCATTGGTTTTACTTTTGCGCGATGGTCGCGCGCTTGTCGGCTTTTTCGATGGCTTTTTCCAAATCGTTGGTCGGGCCGCCGTAGCCGACAAACGACGTGACGATCTTGCCGTCGCGTCCGATGACATACTGGGTTGGGATGCCTGACACTTTGTACAGTTTGGTTGCAACGTCTTGACCCTGCCCCGGCGTCGTGTCGATAGCGAACACGAGTGGGGAAAATTCTGGGTGTTTGGGCAGCCACTTGTCGAACTCTTCTTTCTTGTCCCACACATTGACGGCAAGTACGACCACGCCCTTGTCTGCGGTCTTTTTAGCCACGTTCGTTGTGTGCGGAAGGGACGCCATGCACGGCCCGCACCATGTCGCCCAAAAGTCCAGCACGACAACCATGCCTTTGTAGTCCGACAATTTAACGGCTTTGCCGTCTTTATTGTAAGCCGTGAAGTCGGGGGCTACCGTACCGGCGGCGAGTAAAGCAGGGCGTTTCGGCTCGACACCCGGTTTGCGTTTTGCATACGGGCTGTATCCGTCCAGATTGACGGCAAAAACCGACGCGGGGATTTTCTGATTAATGGCGATGTCCGAAACGATGGCGTCGAAAATCTCGGTTCCCGACGGCGAGGGCGTTACCGCATGGATGCCGCGAAGGAGGTAGTCTGTTTTACCGATGTAGAATTTTTTGCTGCTATAATCCTTTTTGCCGTTCGCATACTGGCGTATCAGCGTTTTGCCCTCGACGACGAAACACGGTGTGCCGCCGAACGTTTCATCCCGCGCCGTTCGCAGGGACGTTAATTCGCCGCGTGTTTTCATGTCACGGACTTGCTGCGCAAACGAAAATCGGCTGCTGAAAAATTCCGGGAAACTCAGACTATACGATTGGGGGCGCACTTCCGGTTTGTCTTTTATCTTGACAAAGGTGCTGTTTGGCAAAAACATCACGCCGGTTTTGCCGTCGTAAACGCTGCGCTGCGAAACGTTGGTTGTCCACGTTCCGTCCGCGTTTTTGGTTTGCGGCCCTTCTTCTTGAAACACCAAATTCGGCTTTTGCCCGTGAAATACGCCGACCGAACGCGCCTCGCTCCGCTTTGTACCGTTTGTTACCGTGATAACGGTTAACTTCCCGGAAAAGGTTTTTGCAGCCTTCATGCGGTCGGCGGCTTTTTGCAAAAGGGACTCGGCCTTCGGATCAAACGATTTCGCTGCTCCGCCATTTTGGGCGAAAACTGCAAGGGGCGCGGCAGCGGCGAGCAGCGCAAAAGCGGCGGGCAAAACGGCGGAGCGGTACGGCAGCATAACCAAATTCCTCACTAAAAATCATTGGTCGAATTGGTTTTTATAGTACCGCAATCGCGCCGCTTAGTCGCTTTGAATAAGCGCGAGAAACCGCTCGACAACCGGGGGAACCGCAACACCAAGCGACGCCATCGTGCCTTTGAGCGTTTGCAATACGGCGATTTTATCCGCGAGCGTCGGGGCGTTTTCCGGCAGGCTTAATTCCACACCCGGCTTGTTGAGTTTTCCAGCAACGTCTTTCAACGTGTTTTGCAGGAGGGGCGCGAAGCCGACGGTTTTCTGGTCGGGATGTCGGGCCGCGTATTTCGCCGTAATCAGCCACATCGCCCAAAAGAAATGGATGATGTTTTGCAGTTCCTCCTCGTCTGCTTCGGCTTGCGTTCGCGCCGCGCGTACCGCGACCAAAGCGGGCGGCCAATCGGATTCGTCCAAGAATCCCCAAACTTGTTTTTCCGATCCGACCGGGACATTTGCCCGATTGAATAAAACGCGCGCATTCGACGGAATGGCTTCGGTCGTCGATTTCCCATGCCAGTACCAATCGACCTCATACGGCCCTGACGGCGCGTCGTAAATCACCATCATATAGTAGCCGTGTCGAGGCGCGTTTTGCGGGGCTTCCACCCATAAAATCGGCGTGCCGAGGCGCGAAACGAACGAAAGGCGATCCGTCGCCAGCGCGTCCATTACCGAATCGTCGCAAACGACGTGGACGTTGAGCGACGCCCACGCATCGTTTGCCGCGCCGAATCCCTCGTCACTGCCGAACGGGCTTAAATACGCGGCATGGACGGCTGGGTCGGCTTCCAAAAGTTCGACGATGCGCCGCTGAAGCCGCGCGATTTCCACAAACCGCGCGCTCTTGGAGGGAGCCATTTGTTCGTGTTCTGCCTGCATGAGAAAAACCGTCCTTTCTTTGCAGCGGGCGCGTGCCCGCTGGAGCCGCTTTTTGGCGGCCTCTACGCTGATGTCAAGGAAAGTGGCCGTTTCCGCCAAATCCGCCCCGGACAAAACCGTCAAGCGCAAAATATCCCGGTCGCTTGGCGTTAGCGTTTCCAACACATCCGAAACGGCTCGCACTATATCGTTTTGTTCGGCGATACGCGCAGGGTTCGCGGCGCTCGGAGCGACGGGTTCGGGCAGCGAAGCGTCGTCCAGTGAAACCATTTCCTGCTGCACCCGACGATACCGATTGCTGCATGTTGCAATAATACGCCGCAGCCAACCGGAAAACGCGGCGGGTTCGCGGAGCGTGCCCAAATGTCGCCACGCATGGAAAAACGCCTCCTGCGCCACGTCTTCCGCCGTGGTTCGATTTCCTGTTAGGTTGTAGGCATACGCCACCGCTTTATCTTGAAAGCATGCGACAAGCGCGTCAAAGGCCGCATCGTCGCCTTGCTGCGCTTTTCCAACCAATGCCGTTGTTTCGTTCATCATTTACCGCGTGTTCCTGCTATGAAAGAGCCAAACGCGGCGTCTTTAGGGACAATAATATATCAACGCGCACGCTTAATAGTTTATTGTTAAAGTGGAAGGCAACAAGT
Source organism: uncultured Armatimonadaceae bacterium (assembly GCA_964241985.1). Lineage (GTDB taxonomy): Bacteria > Armatimonadota > Armatimonadia > Armatimonadales > Armatimonadaceae > CAXTBP01. The sequence continues at coordinate 34,164 of CAXTBP010000026.1, forward strand.
AGATGAGGTTAATATCGTGGAACATTCAACAACGCGGTGGCAAACGATTTGAAAAACAGGTCGCTGCGCTTGATGAACGTGCGCCGGATATTGTTTGCTTGCAGGAAATTTTTGCAACATCGGCCCCGCGATACGCGCAGGGACTGGCACGTCTGGGGTTGGAAAACACCGTAGATACATTTTCGCAAAAAGAAGATAGAAAGAATTTGGTCGATGCACGCAAATATGGGCTTTTAATCGCCAGTCGCTGGCCTGTTACGGCCCTCGAACCGGAATCTGAAAACTTGCAAGCCATTGATCCGCCGTGGTCGGAACGGGTTTTGTCTGCTGTTATAAACACGCCAAACGGGAACATCGAAGTTCACACGGTTCACGTTCCACCCGGCTCCTCAAATGGCTGGAAGAAGATAGAAACATTAGAATCCATCTACAAACGTTTGGCTTATCCCACGCAAATACCGCGCATCTTATGTGGCGATTTTAATACGCCACAGGAAGAAATGCCAGATGGTACGGTAATGACTTGGGGACAAAAGCGGGCAACCGACGGCACTTTTCGCTTGGGACGCGGCGGCGGAAAAAAGGGAGAGCCATTGGAACGTTGGGATACCGGAGAGCGCAATGTGCTTACTGGGCTTGCACCGTTCGATCTTGCAGACGTATACAGAAGGTTGCATGGGTACTCTGTGTCCGACTTTTCGTTTATTTTGGTAAATCGGGGGCGAGGCATAAAACGTCGCTTTGACCACGTTTTTGCATCATCTGATCTGAACCCGGTTGCCTGCACTTATCTACACCTGCTCCGTGAGGAGAAACTAAGCGACCATTCGCCGATTGAGGTAGATTTTGCACCGAAGGCTGTTGCCACACCTGAATTGCGTTAGATGGGTACGGGCGTTAGTATGCCAAGTCCAGTTCTTGCGCTTGGGCCGTCAGTTCGTTCAATGCTTGATGGCAGCGCTCCTGTTCGGCGCGATACGCAAGCAGATCGGAAAAGCGAATGCGCTTGTGCGAACCGACATACCGATAGGGAATTTCCTTGCGGTCAAGCAGGCTGGTAAGCAACGTGCGCGACATTCCCAAAAACGCAGCGGCTTGCTGTGGCGTCAGTTCCCGTTGCGTGGATACGACGGTGACCGCGTTGCCTTTGCCCATTTCTTCCAGCAACCGGACGAGCAAGTGCATCGCCGCGCCGCTCACATCTATATCAACAAACTCTGCGGCTTCTTTGTCGCCTTGAACGTGTAAATGCAGCGTATGGGTTTCTTGGCCTTCAAGCAATTTGGCTAATGTGCGGCTGGACTGGCGGGCGGCCACCGCGTCGGCTTCCGTTGGGACGGTAGGCTGGACAAAGGCTAAGGATAAAACGGGCATAGGTATCTCTACTTTATCCTAATTCTTATCTGCCGTATCTGCAACATCTGCCGTATCTGATTTAGTGAAGGCAGGGCAAAATTATTTCGCCGGTTCGGCGTTCCATACTTTGAGGTCGTCGAAAAATCCGTCTTTGCCGCCGACGCCCAGTTCGATTTTGGATTTGGTTTCGTGCGCGATGCCCGGCGATTTGAGATAGCCCGACGGCTTGCCGTCAATCGTGACGCGCATTTCGTCGCCGACCGTTTCCACAACCAAGTCGTACCATTTGCCGTTTTCGAGGGATACGGGGAAACTTGCGCCATGAGTCGCAAGAAGTTTGCTAATTTCGGCTTTGTTCTTTTCTGGGTCTTTGCGCAGTTCGATGAGCGCGTTGCTTTGGCTGCCGTCGCGCTCGTCAAGAAGCGTGACGCGGTTCAAGCGGACTTGGGCGCGGCACAAATGCCCGTAGTGCGAACCGGCGAATTTACGGTCGTCGAACTCCACATCAATCATAGTCGCGCCGTCGAACTTGATCTTGCACTCCACTACGGTGTTTTTGGTCGGCAACTCCAACCCGTACACGGCAGCATGGGCTTTGTTGACGGATTTGCCATCGGCGGAGGGCGTGTCTTTGTCGCGGGTTTGCGTGCCTTTGAGCGCGCCGTTCTCGAACGCAAAGGTGTCCACGACCTTATGCCAGCGTTTATCGTGTTCCGTGCCTTGAAAATCGTCGGAAAACAGCAGGGACGTCTTCTTGACGATAGGCTTGTCGGGAATAGGGGGCGCGTCGGCGGCGCGGACAACGGTTAGCGCAAGCGGAACGGCGAGCAAAAAAGAAGCGGCAAAAAGGCGCACAGTCATTGTGAAAAGCCTCAACGGAGAAGATTGGAAGATGGTTCAGTATAGCGGTTTCGCCGATCCAAACGCAACGTCCGCCACGCGGAAGGGGGCGGACTATTTGTTGTAGCGGGCGAGAATGCGCCGCGCCTGCTCGATTTTCCCGTTTGCAACGAGGGGAAAGACTTGCCCCAGTTCCTTTGAAGCCTTCGCGTCGCTTGCCCATTTTTTCCGCGCGTTGTACCAAATCACGGGCAGGCGCAAATCCGCCGCGCTATACATCTGCGGTGTTTTCCAATGAGTTTTTCGCAACGTCTGCGTCGCTTCCAAATCGCGGTAGCCGAACTGGGCGGACGGTTCGATTTGCGTCCCTTCGCCCCAATCGTTCCACGTTGCGATCTGTACAATCGACGCCTTGCTTTGCAATGCGCGGGTGAGCGTTTTGCGGAAGGTTTGCCCGCTGTTGTCGTCAATTTTGGGATAGCCGGGTTGCACGCCCGCGCCCTTGTAAAAATCGTCGAAGCGCGGAAAGGCGTCAGGAATGAACAAAGGCCAACCGGCGGCCCGTGCGTAAAAAGCATCTTGCTCTTTTTGTGCGGCGGGCCAATCGAACGCGCCAAACGAGGCGGACGGGGCGCGGCTCCGGTCGTTTTCCACAACGAGCAACGGCTTAATCGAAAGCGGCGCGAAAACCTCGGCCCACTGCGCATCCTTGTAGTATGTGTCGCCGAACACCAAAAACAAAGGGCGGTTATCTAATTTGACGTAGGCCGGGGACGCGAAAAAATGCGTTTGCAGCCAGCGCATTTCGTCCTGCCCGTGCTTGACCGCGTCACTGGCGACGAGTTTGCCTTTGCCGATTTCGTTGGGCAAAATTTGTGTTTCGTAGCACACAGCGAATTTGAGATTGGCTTGTTCCAAAAGGGGAACCAACCGCTCGACGTTGCGGTGCATTTGGGCGTAGTCGTAGAAATCGTCGCGCCCATACCAATCGATAATCACGCCGTCGATACCCGACAGTTTCCACAGCATAACCTGATACTGCAAAGCGTCCAAATCGCCGCTGTCGTACAAGCCGACGAGCGGATAATAGTGCGAGGCCGCGTCACGCCGACCGTTTTTTTCCTTTTCGGGATCGAGTTTGCCCATCGTCCAGTGCCAGCCCCACGCGCCGCTGACGGGCTTGCTCGCAAACCACGGCATATAGTGCGCCAAAAGCAAACGCGGTTCGGCGACTTTTTTTGCGGGCGTCGGCGGCACGGGCGCTGTTTTCTGCGCGAACGCAGTAGACGAAGCAAAAAACAGCGTGGCGCAAAGCAGAACGAAACGGATACCAATGCGCCAACACGGCGCAGTTTTTGGATAAGTTGAAGAAACGTTCGGCATAGAAAATCCTTCGGTTTTGTTATACCGGACGTTATATGAAGCAGGTTCCGAAGCCTTTTGCAGATGCCAATTTTACCAGTGCGCGTATGACGGGTTCCAGATCGTGCGGAGTGCCGGTTTGCGTGAGTTGTTCCAGCGCGGTTTGCGCTTCGGAAAGAGCGGCTTCTATAAACGGCGAAGCGTCGAAGTGCTCTTGGTTTAAGCGGCGCATCTTTGCAATAATGTGCAGGCATTCCGGCAACGCCGCGGCCCGCCCACTTTTCGGTAAATCCTGCATTTGATTGACCCGCGCAAGAAGAGCGTCTTCGAGCGCGCTCGCCGAGAAAACGTGTTTGGTTTGCGGATGGTCGGTATCAAGCATCGCTTTGCTACACTATCAGTCGGCGGGAGGGCCGAAGCCGGGGTCTGGCGGCTCGATAACGGTGGCTTCATCGTCGGGATCTTGCGTGTCGCGGTCGGCGGTTTCGCTGGGCGCGTTTTTTTCGTCGGCTGCCGTTTCGCTATCGTCAGTTTTTGTCGGTGCGGAAGGGGTTTTATCGTTCGGTTCGCTCATGGTTACGATTTTGTTCTACCCGTGACGGGCACGGTTTAATAATTGCTACAAAGATACTTGACGGCATCAAAAATATGCCATTTATTTATGAGATTTTCAACAGACAGAAATAGATATTTTTACCGTGACTTGTCCTATGAAAAAGCGAAAAATTAACAAAATAAGTTCGCACTCTGAATGAAAAACTAACTTTCGTTTTGTAATAGGCTTTCAAAACTTACTGGACAAGAGGGCCGAAAAGATGGTATACTATATTCATAGTCGAGTTTGAAGCGGCCCGAAAGTCGGACGCAATGAACTAAGACGAACAAATAAACGGCGACCTGCTTAGAGTAGCAGCGTCGCTTTTTTGTTGCTTGGTGGGTTTGCTCCGCGTTGTGCAGGACACGCGCGCGTTTGTGTGGAAGGTTTCGTCGTAAGAAAACCCATGCAAACAAACTCCCCATTGCCGCGCGCCATTCCCTCCGACGCTATAGCGCAGGCCGCCCTTGATTTAATCGACGCCGCACAAGCCGCCGACCTTTCCCTTCACAGTTTTATGGTTTTGCAAAACGGCGACGTTTTGGCTGAAGGTTGGTGGAAGCCCTACGGCGCGGCAATTCCGCACGTTTTATATTCCTTGAGCAAAAGTTTCACGTCTACGGCGGCAGGGTTTGCCATTGCTGAGGGAAAGTTTTCGCTCGACGATAAAGTGGTGTCGTTTTTCCCGGACGATTTGCCAAGCGACATCAGCCCAAATTTGGCGTTTATGCGCGTCCGGGATTTGCTTTCGATGGCGACGGGGCATACGCAGGAACCCGTTTTGCGCCTCGCCGCGCCCGGCGATAACTGGGTCAATCTGTTTCTCGCCGCGCCGGTGGAAAAGGAACCCGGCACGCATTTTTTGTACAACAGTCCGGCGACCTATATGGTGTCCGCGATTGTCGAACAAACCACAGGCGCGCATTTGCTCGATTATCTGACGCCGCGCTTGTTTGAACTACTGGGCATCACGGGCGCGACGTGGGAAACCGACGACCGCGGAATTGCCGTCGGCGGCTGGGGCCTCAACCTCCCGACCGAAGCCGTGGCGAAATTCGGGCAGCTGTATCTGCAAAACGGCGTTTGGGACAACCAGCAAATTCTGCCCGAAGGCTGGGTGGAAACGGCGACACGAAAGCACGTCCAGAACGGCGACAACCCCGAAAGCGACTGGAATCAGGGCTACGGCTTTCAATTTTGGCGCTGCAAACACAACGCCTTTCGCGGCGACGGCGCGTTTGGTCAGTTTTGCGTCGTGCTGCCCGAACAAAACGCCGTCATCGCCATGACAAGCGGGGTCGGCAACAATCGCTTAGGCGAAGTCCTCAATTTAGTTTGGGATCATTTGCTTCCAGTCTTGAAAGAGGGCAGCATTAATTCGGCAGTCTCGACGGGCGACCTCCAACAAAAACTCGCCGAACGGCTCGCTGATTTGGAAATCGCGCACCCGACGCCGGGAACAAACGGCCCGCCGCCCGTGGCCGTCGCGCTTTCGCAGGCGACGTTCCGCTTTGACGAAAACGATCAAAATCTCGCGTCGGTCGAAATCGCTTTGAACGATGAGTGCGCGTTGACGTTCACCGAAACCGACGGCAAAACGCACCACGTCGTGGGCGGCATAAACGAATGGAAAGCGGGCGACACGACGTTTTTGCAGCCCGCGATCTGGCCCCGCCGCAAGCCGACCGCGACCGTTAAAACGCAAATGCGCGGCGCGTGGACAAACGCCCAAACCCTCGCCTTCAAGTTGTGCTTTTACGAAACGCCGTTCGCGCCAACGCTCACGTTCCGCTTCGAGGGCGGGGCGGCGCAAACCCCAACGCTCGACATCAAGGGCAACGTCGGCTTCGGCCCGATGGAACGCCCGCCGCTGCACGGGAAACGCGCTTAAAGAAAGATGTACCGCATGACACGACGCCTATTTCGCCCCCACTTTTACCCGTTCGGATTTGCCGCGCTTACACTTTTATTCAGCGCGAGCGTTGCGCGGGCGCAAAAGCCTCCGGTGCAGCAGGCCGCTCCCGCCGCGTCAAGCCCGCAGGCTTCGCCGAAACCGGCGACCTCGTTTGTAATTCCTTTGCCTGCCGACCGCCTGATCTACGATGCGGTTTCCCGTAAAATTTATGCCACCGTCGGTAGCAAAGGGCAGGGACAAACCACGAACTCGATAACCGTCATCGACCCGCTGACGGGTGCGGTCGGGCCGTCCGTTTTCGTCGGCAGCGGGCCGGGCGCAGTCACACTTTCCGATGGAAGCAAGTGCCTTTTTGTGTCGGTGAGCGATGGGACGGCGGTGCGCCGCGTCGATTTGCCCGGGCTTACGGCAGGGCCGCTGTACCCC
>CAXTBP010000027.1:0-40075 GCA_964241985.1 uncultured Armatimonadaceae bacterium
CCACGCGCTTTGGGTCTTGACGCCGTATTTTGGCAGCGGTAGGGTAAAACAGAAAAACCGAGGAAGCGACGAACCCAAACAAACCCCATGCTGTACCGACTGACTTGGCCCCTGATGAAAGCGTTTATGCGCTTGTGCTTCGCCTATTTGGGCGGCTTCCGCGCGAGCGGCAAATCCAACGTGCCCAAAACGGGCGGCGTCCTCATTTGCCCGAACCATGTCAGCGATGCCGACCCGCCTGCTGTCGCCGTCGCCTTGCCACGCAACGCCTATTTTATGGCGAAGGAAGAACTGTTCACGATCCCGATTTTGGGCTATTTCGTCAAGTTATGGCACGGCTTTCCGGTCAAGCGCGACAGTGCCGACCGCACCGCACTGCGACGCGCCGAGGAACTCTTGAAAGCAGGCCACGCCGTTGTCGTGTTTCCCGAAGGCGGCGGCAATGCCGAGGGAACGTTACAGCCGCTTCATTCGGGCGCGCTTCTTATCGCGCTCCGCGCCAAAGTTCCGGTTGTGCCTGTCGCGCTCGTTAATACGGGCAAAGTGTGGACATACGGCGATCCGACCCCGCACCGCGCGGGCGTTGCCGTCTCCGTCACGTTCGGCGAACCGCTGGATTTGTCGAATTTGCAGGGCAAGCACAAAGTCGAGCAAGCCACCGACCTTTTGACCGAAACGCTGGCCCAAATGCTCAACCAGCCCGTGCCCGTCGGCAAGCCCGCCCCCCGCGACGAAGACGATGCGAGCGACAAAGATACATCCGCACACGCCACCCAAACGACGCCCGCCCACGGATAGAAATTTCCATGCACGAACCGCTTTCAGAAACCCCGCCTGCATTTGATGCGTCCGATTTCGCCGCTCGATGGAACGCTTACGCCGCACGAATGGGAAGGTCTGATCAGTTTTCGCTTTCGCAGTTTGCAGTCACATCCCCCAATGTTTCGGAAGCAGCAAAACGATTTCTGAACGAAGTCGGCTTGCCATCCGACGCGGGCCTTGATTGGGAAAAACCCGAAATCGCAGGACGGCGTTTGTTGGAAGAATACGCGCTCGATGTGGATTGGAGCGCGGAGGATCGGGCGAGGCTTGACCCATTTCTGATTTTGGGCTTCAATCAAGGCGGCGACCCTGTAGTTTTAGATATGGGCCACAATGAGCGAATCGTCCTTTTAGATCACGAAGCGTCTTTTGAAGTAAGGCAATTTATCAATTCCAGCGTGGCTCAACTTGCGGAATGTATTCTTGTTTTTGCGGAAATGGTGCAAACCTATCAACATACGTTTGGCGACGAGGCGGACTTGTACGAAAATAATGTGCCGCCCGAAATGGTTGAGCAAGCCCAATCTAAAATAGCCCGGATTGATGCAAACGCTCTTGCGGATAATGGCTACTGGGTCGAGGTATTTGATTACATCTAAACCCCAATCGCGCTCAATGTGTGAATTGGTTGTGTTACTTCAACGCGCCGACGTTCGCCGCCTCGTGCAACGCCTTCATCTCCCTGTCCGTTAAAGCGCGGTTGAACACGGCAAGGCCGCCGAACCGGCCTTTGGTGGCTTCTTTGAGCAGCGAGCCGACGGCGTAACGCGCCCCGACCGTGAAGTCCGACCCGCCGTCTGGTTTGGTTTTAGCGTCGCGGGCCGGGTCGTATTTGAAAATGCCGCGCCCGTGATAGTACGGGTTCATGCCCCGGTCTTTGCCGCCGGGGCCTTCGCGCGTGAAGTAGGGATCGTCGCGCTTGTCTTTCACGGGGTCGAGGGCGCGCGGTTCCATGACGCCGTTGAGGTACGCGCGGATAAACGCGCCATCGTAGGTGAAGCCCATACTGCACCATGTTTCTTCAGGCACTTCGCCGACGCTTGCAGCATAATCGGCGCACCACGGCAAGCCGCTTCCGTCGGCCCGCCGCGTGACGCCCCCTTCGCTCGATATGTGCGGAACAACCTGCCGCGCTCCGCCGTAGGTCGGCATATTCATTAAAAGGGCGTACTGACGGGTTCCCGTGTCGTCGTTGCGGCCTTTGCCCTCGCTCCACATTCCGGCAATCGTGCGGCTTTGCTTCAAGTCCACGATGCGAACGACCGCAAACATCGAAAGTTTGGCGGTTTTCCCGGCGATGTTCAAATCGCCGGCTTCCTTGTACGGGATGCGGAAATACTGCGTCCCGTTCAGTTCGGCGGCGTAGCCGGAAAACGGCCCGCCCAAAACGCGCGGAATCGGCCCGCCGACTTCGGCTAAGGCGTGCGGGTCTTTCGTGCCAGTCGAGCGGCGCGGCTGCCCCGCATCTTCGCCGAACGTCCAAAACGCGACAAGGCCCGGCATTTTGCGAACCACGTCCGGTTTGCCGACAACCGGCGGCGTTTTATCGTCAAGAAAACCCATGCTATTTTTGCCTCTTGGTTTGGTTACACAAAGCGTACCTGAATGCGCCTCTTTTTTGGGTACATCTATGGGAGACCGCCCCACTTGACGCCGAAAGGTTTCGCGGGTATCCTGTTTTTACTTTGCCTGACAAAGTAAACTTTTTACTTGTTAGGAATGTAAAGCGATAGTAGCGGTAAAATAAAGAAACGGCGCGCAACGAGGACGTTGAACTCCGTTTTCGATTTTGTGGAAGAGGCTTGCGACGATGGACGAATTTCCCCGGCTGGATGCCCTGTCCGGCCCGGACGATTTGAAAACCCTGTCCGGTGACGAATTAAAAGCACTGTGCACGGAACTGCGGCACGGTTTGATACAAACGATTTCGCGGGTCGGCGGGCATTTCGCGCCGAACTTGGGCGTCATCGAATTGACCGTCGCTTTGTACAAGGCGTTCAATATCCCGCGCGACAAAATTATTTGGGATGTCGGCCATCAGTGCTACCCGCACAAAATGCTCACAGGCCGGTGGAAAAAACTGCCGACCATCAAGCACTACGGTGGCATTTCCGGCTTTTTGCGCCGCGACGAATCCCCCTACGACGTGTGGGGGGCCGGGCACGCATCGACCTCCATTTCCGCTGCGCTCGGTTTCGCCAAAGCCCGCGATCTGCGCGGCGACGACAGTCGCGTGGTTGCCATTATCGGCGACGGCTCGCTGACCGGCGGCATGGCCCTTGAAGCCCTGCTGAACGCGGGCGGCCTCAAAACCGACATCACGGTCGTGCTCAACGACAACAAAATGAGCATCGCAGAAAACGTCGGCGCGATGGCGACTTACCTTGCCAAATTGCGGCTCATGCCCTTGTATCAGCGCGTGGAAAACAAGGTTAAGCGTTCGCTCGTCAAGGACGGCCTTTTATACAAAACAGCTGCCGGAGCCAAACACGCCGCTACCCACTTCGCCACGCCGTCCAATACCGGTTTGTTTTTTGAGGAAATCGGCTTCCATTACATCGGGCCGCTCGACGGGCACGATGTCGAGTTTTTAAGCGAAGTTTTCGAGGAATCGAAAAAACTCAAAGGCCCCGTCCTTTTGCACGTTTTGACGACCAAAGGCAAGGGCTACGAAACGGCGGAAAACGACTCGCGCACGTTCCACGCCGTCACGCCGTTCACGGTCGAAGACGGCAAAATGGAGAAAAAAGCGTCGGGCACGACATTCACACAGGCCTTCGTGGAAACCCTGAACGCCGAAGCCGAAACCAACAACAAAATTGTCGCCATCACCGCCGCGATGCCCGATGGAACCGGACTTGCCAAATTCGCCGACAAGTTCCCGGCCCGCTACTTTGACGTAGGCATTGCCGAGCAACACGCGGTCACGTTCGCGGGCGGGCTTGCCGCCGACGGATTTTTGCCGGTTTGCGCCATCTATTCGACGTTCTTGCAGCGCGCCTACGATCAAATCGAGCACGATATTTGCTTGCAAAATCTGCCCGTCGTATTTTGCCTTGACCGGGGCGGCTTGGTCGGCGACGACGGCGCGACGCACCACGGCGTGTTCGATATTGCCTATTTGCGCTCGCTCCCGAATTTGGTGATGTGCTCTCCCAAAGACACGAACGAGCTGCGCGATATGATGCGGTTCGCGCTGTCATCATATAAGCGCGGCCCGATTGCCATTCGCTACCCGCGCGGATCGGACGAACCGTTGGACGGCCTCGATTTACCGGCGTCGTCTTCTATCGAACTGGGCAAATCCGAAATTCTGCGAACCGGCAACGACTTGGGCATCATCGGCTACGGCCCGCTCGTTAATACCGCGCTTTTAGCGGCCCGCCAACTGGAAGCCGAGCATGGCGTCCGCGCAACTGTCGTCAATGCCCGCTGGGCCAAGCCGCTGGACGCCGACGCGATACTGTCGGTCGCGCGGCGCACCGGAAAACTCATCACGATTGAGGACGGTGTGGTGCATGGCGGCTTTGGTTCCGCAGTGCTGGAACTCTTGGCGGAAAACGGCTTGACCGACGTAGAAGTCAAAATGCTGGGTATCCCCGACCATTTTGTCGAACACGGCCCGATCCCGATTTTGCGCGGCTTGTGCGGTATGGACGTTTTGGGCATTTTGCACGCCGCCGAAGGCCTGCTGCATCGCCCGCTCGCTCCGACGACACCCGGCGAAGCCGCCGTCGCCCGCCGGTGACACGCGATATTTTGCTCGGCCCGTATCTAAAAAACAAGGAGCGCGTTGATCTTTACGCGCTCCTTGTTTTGTATTGGCTGGTTCTGCTCAACGCACGGTTGGGAAGTTTGCGCTTCGCCCACGAGTTTTACGACGCTTTGTTTTTGCTCACCGTTTTCGCCGCGCCGTTTTTTCGCATGGAGGGAATGGGCGGCCCGCGTTTGATTGATCGCCTGCCCAAAACGCCATCGATGGCCTACATGCGCGCTTGTTTGTGGCTTGTCGCCCTTTTCGGCCTGCCCGTAATGACGATGCGCTTATATAACAGCATTGCTCCGCCGCAGATGCAACTCTCGTTTTCCAAAAACGTGCGCGTTTTTGCGATCAACGGCGTTTCGCACCGCGTCGTGTACCAAAACACCGGCGCGCTCGATGACGGAACCGTATACGTCATTCAAGAACGCCCGCTTGGTCTTTTCCGTACCAGCAGCGTCGTTTTTACAAGCGAATTTTATAACGACGTAGAAACGAAACCGCAAAGCGATTCGGGCTTCTGGGTTCGCGGCAAAGGAGCGAAAAAACGCTGGCGATATGTCGACATCCAAACCATTTCGCCCTTCGGATTTCAACAAGCCGGGCGGTGAAAAGGACGTTTGCGATTATTTCAGCTGTCGGCTGATCAGTTGGAGGAAATTGCCCGCGAAGATGCGGGCTTTTTCGTTTTTGGAGGCGTGGAGCGATTCGACGCTGCGCGTCGAATTGGCGACAAACTCACCGGGCGCGGCGTCCATCGGCGTGTCCGTGCCGAACAGCATTCGGCCCCTGTCGAAAAATTGGAATGCTTGCTGCAAAACGAGGGGTTCGTAACTGAACGTCGCCGTGTCGCAGTAGAATTTTTTGAAGTGGGCGGTATAGGGGCGCGAAATCGGGGTTTGGAAGCGCATTCCGTCGTTCTCGAACGAGCGATACCCGGCCTCCATGCGGCCTGCGAACAGTGGGATGAGCGCGCCGTGATGGTGCGTGACGATTTTAAGGTTCGGGTATTTGTCGAAAAGGCCCGCGAACACGATGCGCGTCATCGCCGTGCTGGTGTCGTGGAGCCAGCCCATCGTTTGCCAGTCCAAATCTTTGGACACGGTTTCATCGACATAGTCGGGGTAATTAATGGGCCGTGACGGGTGCAACCAGATAGGCAAATCGCGCTTTGCGGCCCGCTCCCATAATGGACTCATGCGCTCGTCGTCCACACGCCGCGCCGTTGGCCCGACGGCAATCATGCCCCCGACAAACCCCAATTCATCCACGGCCCGGTCGAGTTCGCGCACCATCTCCTGCGGGTCGGTCGTGGGCAGCAAGGCGACGCCAAAGAACCGGTCGGGTGCGGACTGCACGACTTTCGCCAGTTCATTGTTGCACAGCCGCGCGGCCTCGGTTGCCTTCGCGGCGTTCTGCCAAACAGTGGGCGCAGTTTCCAGCCACGGCAGCGGGATCAAAACGCTGGCGTCCAGTTTGTGCGCGTCCATAAACGCGACGCGCTTTGCGGCATCGGTTAAGATAGGCCGGGCGCGAAACAGGCCGCGAAACGGATGCGGCTGCCCCGTCGCCTTTTCCAGATAATCCAGCAAAGCGGGTGGCGCGAAGTGGCAGTAGGCGTCCACTTTATTCAGTTTTCGCGCGGCGGGCGCGGGCGTTGTTTGCGGTTCGGTTGGCATGGCTTTGTTTCTCGTTACAGGCGGAAATCGGGGTGCGTTCCGTCGTTGCCGAAAACGGTCGAATAGGTTAGGCCGCATGGCGCGCGGACGGCTTCGGGTTTGAGCCATTTGACGTGCCCATCCATAAAGGAATAGTTCGCGCCGCCGGAATGCCGCTTCGATGAAACGCGCCCTTTTTCCTGCGCTTGTTGGTCGGGTGTCAAATCGTTGTAAAACGACACGTTGGTATCGTAGCCCCCGCCGGACGGATTATTTCCCGCCCCGGATGCGCTGCATTCGGTTCCGCTGGTTTCCGACGGGTCGCGCACAATCGTAAAGGCCGCGCCGCGCTGCTCGTAGGGGGCATTGCCGACATTGACCGCGCTCAAGCCCCCGCCCGAATTGGACGCGAACTCGAAAATGCCAATCGTGTTCGCCGGGTATTTGATGTCGTTGTCGCTGGCAATCGAGGTTCCGTTGTTGGCAAGGTTCATGTTGTAGCCATACGAGCAGCGGTTTTGTCCGCCCGGTTTTGCGGAGGGTTCGCCGAATACGTAGCCTTGCCCGGGCGCGGCGGCAATCAGCGCGGGCGTTCCGGCGGGAATGGGAACGACGGGCGCGTCGTCGTCGGGACACTTGAAAACGCCAGCGCTTTTCACATAGGGCTGCAAAAAGTCCATCCAGCCCAATGTCACTTTGCCGTTTTCGCACGGCTTCCACCCCGCCGCAGGACTGCATTCGCGGATAATCGGCGTCGTGTCGTCGTAGTCCCCGGCATACATTCGGGCCGCCATGCCAACTTGTCGCAGGTTCGAGGCGCACGACGACTGCCGCGCTTTTTCGCGGGCCTGCGCAAAAACGGGAAACAGTATCGCCGCGAGAATGGCTATTATCGCTATGACGACGAGCAATTCAATGAGGGTAAACGCCCCGCTTCTTCGTGGGGTAACAGCAACGTGCTTCAAGGCGTTCATGGAGTCACTTGGTTTCCGCGTTTTCAAAAAGCAATAAGGGAAACGCGGCCTTCGTATTTATATTGTACCTTTTTTCACAAACTCGAACGCGCGTTTGTTCGCTTGATTTCTAATAATCGAAAACGGCGCGGCTTTTAATAAGCCGCGCCGTTTTACAGAGGAGAGAAAGCCCCCCTGCCCCCAATAATGGGGGGGTAGGGGGGCTAAAAACCTAAAGCAGTTCTTCGGGCTTGAACCAGAGCGCGATCTCTTCCTGCGCGGTTTCCGGGGCGTCGGAGCCGTGGATGAGATTGCTCATCATGTCAGCCGTAAAGTCGCCGCGAATCGTGCCGGGTACGGCGTCGAGTGGCTTGGTCGCGCCGATCATTTGGCGGCAGATTTTAACCACATCGTTGCCTTCCCACACCATCGCAACAACGGGGCCGGAGGTCACGAAGTCCACGAGTTCGCCGTAGAACGGGCGGGCGGCGTGAACGGCGTAGTGCTTTTCCGCCGTTTCGCGGGACGGAACCAGCATTTTAAGGCCGACGAGTTTGAGGCCCCGATTTTCAAAGCGGCGGATAATTTCGCCCGAGAGTTTGCGCTGTACGCCATCGGGCTTAATCATAAGGTACGTTCGTTCCATAGATAATCAGTTAATCCTTGTTGGTTTAGGGCGGTTTGCGCGGCGCAAACGCCGGAACATTGTACCATTTTCACCTTTTGTGGCCCGCCAAAAACGCGCACACGCTCGCCAAATCCTGCGCCCGGTCGCCGAGGGCGGCGGGCACGATTTCCACATTTTCCACCAAACGGGGCCACGCATGGGCGCGGAGTGATTGCCAAATGCGCGGGAGCAGCAAGTCGCCCGCGTGAACGGCAAGCGTTCCCAGCACGATGCGGCGCGGATTAACGAGCATACATAGCGTTGCAAGGCCGCGCCCCAGCATTTCGCCTGCCTGATCGACTGCGAAAACCGCTGACGGATCGCCGCTTCGCGCCCCAGCAACCACGGCCTGCCCAGTTAATTCGCCTGTCCAACCGCGCTCTTGGGCGACGCGCACAAGCGACGGCCCCGATGCGTAAGCCTCCAAACAGCCCGTCAAACCGCACAAACACGCACGTCCGTTCGGCTCGACGCAAACGTGCCCGATTTCGCCGCCCGCATTGTCCGCCCCCCGGCACAACCGCCCATTTAATATAAGTCCGCTTCCGATTCCGGTTCCGATGGTCAAAAACGCCATATCGCTTGCACCCTGTCCGGCTCCCCATCTATGCTCGGCGAGTGCGGTTGCGTCGGCGTCGTTTTCTATAAAGGCGGGCAAGTCTCCCAGCGCGGCGGACACGATGCGGGCAAGCGGTACTCCGGGCAAATCGCCTTCGTCGCCGGGCCATTTGTCCCAGCCGGGAAGGTTCGGGGCGGTGAAGACGCGGCCTGTTCGCGCGTCGCAGGGCGCACCGGCGGAAATGCCGACGCCCGCGAAACGCGCGTTTTTTGGCGCGCAATCGCGGGCGTCGCGGAGCAAATCGAGAAGAAATGAGACAACCCCTTCGGCCCCAGATTGTGCCGGTGTCGGGCCGGTGACGCGGTGCAAAATTTCCCCGGTTTGCGTGGCGACAAGCGCCGCCGATTTGGTTCCGCCCAAATCAAGACCCAGTATCAGCGGCGCGTCGTCTTCGGCTTCGCGGGCAAAGCGGGCGGTTTCCATGTTTTTACGTTCGCGGCTCGCCCGCCCGTTTTCCTGCCTTCCGGTACGGACACCTACTTGGTTTTGGACGTATCGTTGTAGGTTGCCTCGCTATACGTCCCTATTTTTTTGATCATTGGGCCGCGCTCCGTGTTGTATCGGTAGATAAAAGAAACGTCCGGCTCCGAGTTGAAGTCGCCCGCTCTTGTGCGGGCGGCTTGATAAGCAACTTCGAGCGTTGCTCCGGCGAGCTTTTCAACCAACGAAACGGTGTCACGTTTGTCCAGCACTTGCGCGGCGAACCGTTCCTGCTGGGCCGGAGTGAGTTGATCAAAGCGTAAAACGTCATCTCCCAGCACGGCTTTCTGCTGGTATTTGGGCAAGGATGCAATTAATCGCCAGCTTTCCCGAAGGTTGGTTCTGCTTGCCGCGTCCCATTCCTCAAGGCCGTATAAAACTTTCGCCCCTTCCACCATAAAGGAGGCCGACAGTTGCGCGTCGGTTAACTGCGCGATTTCAGGTAGATATTCGGGCGGCAGAATACTTTTATTCTCCTGCCGCGCGCTCGCCCAGCGTTCCAACAAGCGATTGGGCACTTCTTTGGGTCGGTCGTTAAAGAAGTTCGCGCTGCGAAACGTCAGCCAGTTTTCGGCCTTGTTCCAGCGCAGGTGGGCTTTGTCGGACACATCACAAAGGAGGTCGAACAGCGGGCGTGGCGGCGCGGAAAACACAATACTTGGGTCATAAAGCCGCGTGTAATAATCGCCGATAACGTCCTGACCCGTTGCTTTGTGGACGGCTTCCAAAACGTCGGCGGTCGTTATTTTGGAACGCGCTTTTTTGTCGGTTTTGTCGCGGGCGGGGAATTGCGCCGTTTTTTGCCATTCATCTTCGTTTTTCAGCGCGGCGTTCGCGGTTTCGTTTTGCGGATTTTGCGACGATGGACTGCGCCCGACCGCAAGATCGCGGCCCGTCATGGTAGAAGTAGGGCCGTCTTTTCCCGACACACCGACCCCCGACCATCCCGTTAAGGTGAACTGACCCAATTCATTGGAGAATAATTGCAGCCGCGCCAGCGCGATTGCATCGGGAACGCTTGCCGGAGATACGGCATGGGCCGCTTGGGCCGGATTGTTGCTGATGAAAAAATGCTCGTTTTGAAACCATACTTCTCCGTTCAGCGCCTGCTTGATGCCCGATGCCACACTTGACGACAGCGCGCCGCGCGCCCCGTCGGCGGAAGAAAAGTCCAGTGCTTGCCCGTCGCGCAGCGCGGCAAGCTGATCCGGCCCTAAACTGGCGTACATTTGAACCGCGCCCCAGCCGACGCCCGCCAAATGTTCGTACATCTTTTTCTCGGCGGGGTCGGTCGCGCTTAAACCGCGCGCTTTGGCTTCGTCGGGCGACAAATGCGCAAGCGCCTTGTATTTTTCCATTTCCTTATCGAGGGCGACAAGAGCCTCGTTGCGGTCGTGGTTCCGCAGCTCTTCCTCGACCAGTTGGGCGCGGAGCGGCTGCGTTACGCGGTACTGATACGCGCCCTCTTCGCCCGACCTTTGCCACGTAAAATTAAACAGCGTGGCGATTTCGCGCATTAGGTCGCGGAGCGGTCGGTCGGTGCAAAAAATGGTAATCTTGTCGTCGGCGACGCTTTTGTTGGCGGCAAACGAAATTCCGGTTTGGGTTTCCAAATGGGCGCACAAATCGGAAAACGAGACGCGCTTTTTGCCCAGCGTGATTTTGCGCTGCAAGCGGGCGTCCACAATTTCACGCTCCTGCCGATACCGCGAAATCGCGTTGACGGTCGTGGAATCGTAGCCGTTCGTGGACGCGATAAGCGGAAACGGCACGTCCACAAATTCGTCGCCGGTTCGGATCGTTTTTTCGATTTCGGCCTGCAATTTTTGCGCGGCGTCGGGCGTTAGGTTCAGCCATCGCCCCGCGAACGAGGCGGACTGCGACGGCGACCCGTTGAGATACGCCATGTCGTCGCTGATCGCACCATTTGCCGCGACATTGGGTAAGGCCAACGTCCTCATAGGCGAAGGCGCAACAAGCACGGGTTCCACGCCCCGCCATTTTCGTTGCGGGAAATGCGAAACGACTACTGGGGAATGCGGGCGCGGCGCGACAGAAACGAACGGCGCGGGGTTGCTTTGCGTGCCGACTGGGAGCAACACACTGCCCGGGATACGCACAGGCTGGGTCGTGGTTTTCGCCGCGTGATTTACCGCAAGACGGCCCCCTTCTACGGGCGACGCCGCTTTCGGGGATTGGGCGATTTTGTCGGTTTTGTGCGACTTGTCCGTGGCAAGGCGCGCCGCCGTTCCGGCCCCGGCAATCGCAACAAGCGCGGCAAGACCGAACGCGAAGCGTTTGTCAAACTGCGCAGGAAATCCGAACGTTTGCGCCCTCGACTGCTCCATCCGCCAAGAGGAAACCGCGCGGGCCGCGATTGCGCCTTCGGCGAGGGGCGACGTTTGCGAAGAAGCCGCCATCGAGCGAAGCAAAGCGGACTGCGCGACAAGGGCCGCGTCTTTTTTCTGGCACGCCGGACACACGGCAAGATGCGCCGCGCGGTCGTTTTCTTCCCGCTCCGTTAAGACTGCGCCGTCCGCGCGGCGCGAACACAAACGAAGGGCGGCGCGGCAGGCTTTTTCGCCCGACTTAAAAACAATCATCGGTCTTCCTTTTCGCGCCATTTGAGCAGCGTTTGGCGCGCTTTGAACAGTTCGTTGTGAACTTTTTTGGTGTTCCACCGGAGAATTTCGGCGATTTCGTCGGCGCTATAACCGTCCTGTTCGCGTAAGATGATTAGCGCCCTATGGCGCGGTGGCAAAACGGACAAGGCTTCTTGCAGGCGCAATCGCAGCAAAACATCGTTTTCGGGGCCGGGGCCGGGCGCGGCAAGCGTTTCGGTTTCGGACAAGGGTGCAAATCCGCGCCGGGCGCGTTTGGCATCGATACACACGTTAATGCCAATTCGGAGTAGATAGGTGCGAAACGAGGCCGCGCCGCGATAGCCGTGAGGCCGCGCCAAAACGCGCAGCACGCGCAAAAAGGTTTCCTGCGCGGCGTCTTCGGCATCGGTCGCATGGTTCAGCATTCCCCGGCAAAGCGACAAAAGTGCGGGTTCGTGCCGCGCCAAAAGCGTTTGCATCGCGTGAACGTCGCCGCTTTGCGCCGCTCGCACGAGCCGCATTTCATCGCCCGCGTCGCCGCGTCCGACGCTTTCCGCAGCGGCGGAAGAAGCGGCGGCGGACGTGAAGCCGTGTACATTTTGCGATGCGTTCATTACGTGAGTTTGCATAGGGTGAGAACAAAGCGGGGTGTTTTTGTCGCGCTTCACCATTTAGACGGGCCACTGCAAACAAATTACTTTTTATTTTCGCTCATTTTTTTGTAGGGCGAACCGCCTTGTGAAACACGGAAATACCGCGCCCGCGTTGACATTTTGCCCGGTTGCGTGGTACGATTTCCCGGTTGAAACCGTCGTTGTACCCAAAACGGGGAATTTCTACCGCGCGGCCCGCGTATTAAAATGCGGGAAAGCGTTGTTTTCGCACGTTTTTCTTTGGTGCTTCGTTTGCTGTGTTTTCGGCCCGATGTACCAACAATAAACCGTAGCTATCAAATACCCGTTTCTTTTTGGAGAGTTTTCTTGAACCGACCTGTTTCGCTCCCTATGGGGCGCTTTGTTACTATCGGCGTTTCCGCTTTGGCGTCCGCGTCGTTTGTTTTGGCTGGCGGCTGCAACAGCAAAGACAATTTCGCCCGCGTCAATAACCAAATCATTACCAAAGACGAGTATATCAAGGCGCTGGAGCGGCAAACGGTCGCGGTTCCGCAAGGCGCTCCCGCTATCAGCGCGGGCCGTTTGGTCATCGATCAGCTTATCGGCAACAAAATCACGCTCGCCGAAGCCGCCAAAGCGGGCGCGCTGCCGTCCGATGCCGATGTCAACCGCTACTACGACCTGCAAAAAAAGCAGTTCGAGGGGCAGGTCATGAACAAGACCTACGAGCAAACCCTCAAAGAGCAGGGCGTGACGCCGGAAGAAATGAAGTCGAACATCAAGATTGAGCTTGCCGAAACCAACCTGTACGCCAAGCAGCTCAAACTCGACGAATCGGAAGTCCGCAAAACCTTCGATCAGTTTCAGGGCCAGATGGGCCTTCCCGCCCGCGTGCAGTTGCGCCTCATTTTAACTGCTCCGAACTCGCCCGATTTCGCCAAAGCCAAGCAAATGCTCGACAGCAAAACGCCGTTCGAGAAAGTCGCCTCCGAAGTCAACGCCGTTCCCCAGCTCAAAACCACGGGCGGTTTGATGCCGCAAACGACCGCGATCAACACGATTGGCCCCGCGTTCCAAAGCAAAGTGCAGCAAAGCTCGGAAGGCACGGTTATCGGGCCGGTCGATTTTTCGATTGCCGCCAACCAGCCGCCCGCCAAAGCATGGGTCAAGGTCGAAAAGAAATTGCCTGCCTATTCCATGCCGTATGACGACGCTTCCGTTTTGATCCGCAAGCAGCTGGTTCAGCAAAAACTCATGCAGCCGCAGTACGCCGCCGTGCGAAACGCGATCATGAACGAAAAGCTGAACGTCAAGTTCGAGCCGACCGACGCGCGCTACCAACAGGTATGGGAAGCGATTCGTAAAACCGCGCAGGACGCGGGCGTTGGTAAAGCGCCCGTTTCCACCGGCGGCGGATTGCCGACCGGCGGCGCGCCGACCGGATTGCCGATGGGCGGAATTGCGCCCGCGCCCGCCGCAGGCGGCGCACCGGCAGCTCCCGGCCCGAAAGCAAAATAAGCAAAAACCGAGTTAAAAATCGTATGTTACACATCGTTGGCTTGGGGCCGGGAAGCGCGGATCGCTTGCCGCCCCAAGCCTTCGCGCTTTTAACGCGCCCTGATTTACCCGTGTTTTTCCGCACGGCCCGCCATCCCGTCGTGCAAAGCGGGCCGCTCGCCGACGCCCTCAAAAGCAAAAGCAACGTCTTTTCGCTGGACGACGAGTACGAAGCCAACGCCTCGTTTGAAGACACGTATGCCGCCATTGTCGCCCGCGTTTTGCGCGAACAGGCAACGCGCGGCGAGATCGTGTACGCCGTTCCCGGCCATCCGCTGGTCGGCGAAAGCACGGTCGCGCTGCTTTTGGCCGAAGCCAAGAAACGCGGCGTGGACGTGAAAATCGTCGGCGCGCCCTCGTTTGTGGACGCCTGTTTGGAAGCCGTCGGCGAAAGTGTGACCGGCAATTTGTCGGTTTTGGACGTGCTGACGTTTCCGCCCGACGACGCGGCCCCATCCGATATGCTCAAAGGCGCGAGCGAAAGCGGCGGGCCTCTGCTTTTGTACCAAGTCTACGATAGGCAGGCCGCGTCGCTCGCCAAACTCGCGCTCATGCGGGCGGGCTACCCTGACGAGTTCACCGTAACCATCCTTCAAGCGGCGGGTATTCCCGAACAAGAAACCGTTGTCCGCGACGTGCCCCTGTACGCGCTTGACCGCAAGCCCGGTTTGCTGAACCATCTCACCTCGGTTTGGGTTCCCCCGCTTCCGCCTGAATCGCGCAGAGCCGGTTTTGGCGACTTGCTGCGCGTGATGGCCCGTTTGCGCGACCCGGAAAACGGCTGCCCGTGGGACTTGAAGCAAACGCACCAAAGCCTGCGCCCCTACGTTTTGGAAGAAGCCTACGAGGTCGCCGACGCTATCGATGCGCTTGAAAATGACGAGGACGACGGCCCGCAAAAATTATCCGACGAATTGGGCGACCTACTGCTGCAAGTCGTCTTCCACGCACAAATCGCCCGCGAAGCCGGCGACTTCGACGAGTCCGACGTGTGCCAAGCCATCGTCGATAAACTCGTCCGCCGCCACCCGCATATTTTTGGCGATGTGAAGGTGACCGGGGCCGACGACGTTCTAACCAACTGGAACGCAATCAAAGCGCAGGAAAAAAACCACGAAACCCGCACGTCGGTTTTGGACGGCGTGCCCCGCGCCGCGCCGTCCTTGACCCGCGCTTTGCAAATCAGCAAAAAAGCGGTCGGGGTCGGGTTTGAATGGCCGGATTTGCGCGGCATTATGGACAAAGCCGACGAAGAATGGGCCGAACTCAAAGCCGAAATAAAAACGCACGAATCCGGGGAAAACAAGAAACGTGTCGCATCCGAGCTGGGCGACTTGTTTTTCACGCTCGTCAATGTTGCACGGTACTTTGACATCGACCCCGAAGCCGCGTTACGCGAACAAATCGACCGTTTTTCGCGCCGGTTCCGTCATATTGAAGCCGGGGCCAAAGCGCGGGGTGTCGGCGTAGAAACGCTGACGCTCGACGAAATGGAAGCCTTATGGCAGGAGGCCAAACAAAATGAAAAAGCAGAAACTAATTAGACCTATTTTGGGTGCGGCGATGCTGTGCACGGTTGCGGCCTTCGCGCCTGTTGCCCGTGCGCAAACCGCGCCGCCCGCCACGAAGCCTACACCCGCGCCGCTTCCCATCGCGCCGCCCAATAAAGGATACACCATGCTTTTGACGACCGATGCCCAAGTGCCGATACCCAGTTTATTCGCTCTGCGTGGTTCGCTCAAAGCCGACAAAAAAACGCTCAAAGTGGGCGAATCCATCACGTTCACTTATTCCGTCACCAATACCAGTAAAACCAATCCCTTGTTGGTCAACTTTTCGTCGGGCCAGCGGTTCGACTTGCTCATTACGCGCAGCGGCGGTGGCGCTCCCGTTTGGCAGTTCAGCAAAGGGCGAATGTTCACGATGGCGCTGGGTATGGTTACGTTCGCGCCGGGTGAAACAAAAACATTTACCGCCACCTACAAACCTACAACCAATGAAATCAAGCCCGGTGGATCGTATGTAGCAACGATATACCTCATCCCGCTGATCAAAGAAAAAACAAATTATGATGGGATAGATAATACACTATACGCGCACGCCAATCTGTCGCTCACGGCAGCCAAGTAAAAAGGCACAACCATACAAACCATTTCTTTGACGATTGATGTACCGGAATCAGTCGCCGCACTGTCCGAAGCCGAACGCGCGGCATATCGCCGATGTAAACCGCTTCGCTACCGCCGCCGCGCACCTTCGTACCAGCGCGGTTCAAGACGAAGCCGACGCGGGGCCGTTTAGCGACGCAGACGCCCATGCGGTGCGCGACGCCTTAAACGACATTGCATACGGCGAAAAGCCCAAAAGCGCGTCCGAATCTTTCGCCAAAGTAGCCGCTCGCGTCGGTCTAAAAAGCACAACACAGTCTTCGTAAAATGAACAAAACGCTTATTTTTGTCCTTTGCGTTCCGGCTTTGGCAATCGTGCTAAATTTTCTGATGGCGAGCTATTACGACTGCAAAAATAAACGCTGACTCGGCGTATTCTCGTGCATCGAAGCCATTACCCAGCGGCTAAAGCCGCCATCTGTTTGGTTCGGCCAAAGCACCCTAAAGGGCGCTGTCAATTATCGGCACGTTTTATCGCGTTGATGGAATCTGCTACAGCCCCGTTTACGGGGCTTTTCTTAACGAAGCAGACGGCGGCTTTAGCCGCTGGGTAATGGCTTCTTGGTTGCATGTTCTTCCCTCGGTTTGCCCGCCTGCCTCCCTTTCTGGTACAATAACTCGTTTGCCGCGCCCCGAGCGATTGCGTTTGGGTTTTGATGCGGCCCGGTTTTTAACGCTAAACCCCAACTTAATGAAACCCTTCAGCCCGGCATTTGCGCGGCGCGAAGGGCCGGAGACTGTTTGTATTATGGCAACCCAAAAGCGCGTGTGGCTTTTTGAAGACGGCGACGCGAGTATGCGTGATTTGCTTGGCGGCAAAGGCGCGAACCTGTCCGAAATGAGCAACATCGGCCTGCCCGTGCCCCCCGGATTTACTATCACGACCGAAGTGTGCAACGATTACTATGCCGAAGGCGGTTTTCCCGCCGGTTTGATGGAAGAAGTCCACGCCGCCGTCGCCGATGTCGAGCAAAAGCAAAGCAAAAAACTGGGCGATCCGTCCAACCCGCTTCTCCTTTCCGTCCGCTCCGGCGCGAAATTTTCCATGCCGGGCATGATGGATACCGTGCTTAACCTCGGCCTCAACGATGCCACCGTCGCGGGTCTTATCGAACAAACCGGCAACGACCGCTTCGTGTACGATTCGTACCGCCGCTTCATTATGATGTTGTCCGATGTCGCGTTTTCCGACGGGAACAACCATCTTTCCAAGCACGATTTC
Source organism: uncultured Armatimonadaceae bacterium (assembly GCA_964241985.1). GTDB lineage: Bacteria > Armatimonadota > Armatimonadia > Armatimonadales > Armatimonadaceae > CAXTBP01. The sequence continues at coordinate 17,124 of CAXTBP010000027.1, forward strand.
GAGCATATTTTCCGCGACTTGAAAACCAAAAAGGGCGTCACGGAAGATACCGACGTGGACGGCGACGGCTTGAAAGAACTGTGCGACATCTACAAAACGCACGTCAAAACCCAAGCTGGGCAGGATTTTCCCCAAGATGTGACCGCGCAACTAAAAGCCGCCATTGAAGCGGTTTTCCGGTCGTGGAACAACGAGCGCGCCTTCATTTATCGCCGCCGCGAGCACATCCCGGACGAAATCGGGACGGCTGTCAACGTGCAGGCGATGGTGTTCGGCAACTTGGGCAACGACAGCGGTTCGGGTGTGGCCTTTACGCGCAATGCTTCCAATGGCGACAACGAAATCTTTGGCGAGTATTTGGTCAACGCGCAGGGTGAAGACGTGGTTGCCGGTGTTCGCACCCCGACCCCGATCAGCGATTTGAAAGCGTCCGAGCCGGAGATCTACCAAGAGTTCGCAGATATTTGCGCCCGCTTGGAAGACCATTACAAGGATATGATGGATATTGAGTTCACGGTTGAGCGCAACAAACTCTTTATCCTGCAGTGCCGCGCGGGCAAGCGTACCGGCCCCGCCGCCGTCAAAATCGCCGTGGACTTGGTGAACGAAGGCCGCATCAGCAAAAACGACGCGGTTTCCCGTGTCGCCCCCGATTTGCTGGTTCAGTGCCTTTTGCCCGTGATTGCATCTGGCACGAAGTACGATGTCATCGCCAAAGGCCTGCCCGCCGGGCCGGGCGCGGCGACTGGTATCGCCGTTTTCTCCGCCGATAAAGCCGCCGAATTGGGCAAGGGCGGCTTAAACCAGAAAGTCATTTTGGTTCGCGCCGATACGTCGCCCGACGATTTGAAGGGAATGCTCGCGTCCGAAGGCGTTTTGACGGAGCGCGGCGGCATGACATCGCACGCGGCCCTCGTTGCGCGTGGCTTCGGTATTCCCACCGTGGCCGGTTGCTCCGCTGTTTCGGTTGACGACAACAAAAAGCAGTTCGTTGGGCCGAACGGCGTCGTTATCAAAGAAGGCGACGCGATTTCGCTCAACGGTACGCTGGGCGAAGTCATCAGCGGCACGGTTCCCGTGCAGGATCCCGACCGCAACGAACTCAAATCGGGTGCGTTCGGAACCTATTTGGGCTGGGCCGACGAAATCCGCACCCTTGGAGTTCGCACCAACGCCGACACGCCCGCCGACACCAAACTGGCTTTGGAACTGGGCGCGGAAGGCATCGGCTTGTGCCGCACCGAGCACATGTTTTTTGAAGGCGAGCGCCGCCCCGTCGTGCAGGACATGATTCTTGCCAACGACGAAGCGGGCCGACAAGCCGCCTTGGACATTCTGCTTGAATTCCAGCGCGAAGACTTCAAGGGCATTTTTGAAGTTCTCGAAGGCAAACCGGCGACCATTCGTTTGATCGACCCACCGCTCCATGAGTTCCTGCCGTCGATGGAATCCTTGATCGAGGAAACCGCGACCGCCGCCGCCAAAGGCACGCCCGACCACGCCAAAGAAGTTCTTTTGGACAAAGTCAAGGGAATGCACGAAATCAACCCCATGATGGGTTTGCGTGGCTGCCGTTTGAGCATCGTGTTCCCCGGTATTGTCGCCATGCAAACGCGGGCGATTTTGGAAGGGGCCGCGCTGGTTATCAAAGCGGGCGGACAAGCGCACCCGGAAATCATGATCCCGCTCGTGGGCCATGTCAACGAACTGAAAGCCGTTCGGCAGGACTTGGAAAAAACCGCGCAGGCCGTCGAGGCCGAGCAGGGCATTTCCATTCCCTACTCGTTCGGTACGATGATCGAAATCCCCCGCGCCGCCCTGACGGCGGATGAAATCGCGCCGGAAGCCGCGTTCTTCTCGTTCGGAACCAACGACCTGACGCAGATGACGTTCGGCTTTTCGCGCGACGACGCCAGCAAGTTCCTGACCGTGTACAAAGACCAGAAAATTCTGGACGGCGACCCGTTTGAGTCCATTGATCAAACCGGCGTCGGTCAGCTTATGGAAATCTGCGTTCAAAAGGCCAAATCCGTGCGCCCCGACATCAAGCTGGGCATTTGCGGCGAACACGGCGGCGAACCCCGAAGTGTCGCGTTCTGCCACAAAATCGGCCTGAACTACGTGTCGTGCTCGCCTTACCGCGTCCCGATTGCCCGCCTCGCTGCCGCGCAAGCCGCGCTCGGCAAAGGCGCAAGCGACAAATAAGCGCATCGTAAAACGTGCAAACAAAAAGGCCGGGGCAAATGCCCCGGCCTTTTTCCGTAGAAACTGCTTTTGTTACCTGACCGTTATGGGATGGGTTGGACGCGCGCCTTTGGTGAACACATAGCCGGGCAAGTCGGGGTTGCCTGTGCCCATGCCAATCATTTCTTCGGTGAAGTGGCCGTTTGTGTAATCGGTGATGAGTTTGCGCCAAAAAGCGACGGCGGGGAGATTTTCAGGATCATAGGATAATTCCCAGCGACCCGGCAAGCGGTCGAATAGCATTCGCGCCGCTCGGGTTCCCACGCCCAACCGTCGGGCTTTGTTCAGGACGAAAAACTCCTGCAAGCGATAGTCCACGCCCCGTGTCGCATTCGGGGGCGAGGCGACAAAGGCAAATCCCGCAGGCCAGCCGTTGAGCAAAATCAGATAGGCTTGCATATTGGGCCATTCCCAAAAAACGTCCATGCCGTTCACGCTTTCATCATGCGTTTGCGAGTGCAAGCCGTTAATAACGCCATGCGCGTTGGGCCATGCGCCCGATCGCCATGATTCGTCGGTAACGCCCACGGGCGGCGAGAGTGCGGTCTCGTAGTGATTGGACAGCAGCATTTCATAGCGGTAAAAAATGAATAAGTTTCTAATAACGGTTTTATAAACGCTGTCCGGCCCCATTAGATCTATGACATGAGGCCCTTTTTGTTTTTCCATTGCTTTTACCTTTCGCAGTTGCGTTTGCGCTTGGGCGCGCTTGATAATCTGTGCCGACACACGATTTTGCGGCAGGGACGGCTGGGGCGGGCGGAAATCCGCCATTTCTTTCCCGGAGCGGAGTTGCTGCCGGGCCGTATAAATGCGCTTTTTAACCAGCGGCAGCGACAACGCCATTAGCTGCCCGATTTCCGCGTAGCGATATCCGCCGACGGTAAAGAGCAGAAACGCTTCGCGCTCCTCATCGGGCAAAAGGCAAAGGGCTTTTTGCAGCGTTTCTTGGGCGCTTCGTTCCAAAAGCAGTGCTTCGGGATTGCACATCGCGGTTGCGACATCGGTTAACGTGTCCAATGAAACGGGAGCGACAACGCTTTTACCTCCGCGAACACTGCGAACGCATTTCCCCAAAACGATTTTGTGCAGCCAAGAAGGAAACGCCGCCGCAGTTTGCAGTTGCTCAAGCTGCAGATATACCTCGACAAAAGCGTCCTGCACTGCGTCTTCGGCTTGATGGTAATTGTTAAGCTGCGTTAATGCGACCGCAAACGCGCGATGGTAAAACCGCTTCATCAGTTCTTCAAAAGCGTTTGGGTCTCCACGGCGGGCGGCATTTATCAGTTTCTCCATAGCGTTGCGTTATAAAGTGCCGTGCCGACCGTGAAAAGTTACGCAAAATCAAAAAGGCCGAAGCGAATGCTTCGGCCTTTTTGTTTTAACTACGAAAGTATCGCTTATGCGCCGCTGTCGTTTAGTGTTGCGCCCTGCGCTTCTAAAACGGAGGCGAGCTGCGTGAGTTTATCCGACAAGCCGGGCGTCTCGCCGGTTTCTTCGACGAGGCCGCGCACATGGCCCGCGAGCGTCACGAGCAAGCTGCCGACGTTCGTTCCCGCGCCCATTCCGCCTTCGCTGCCCAAAATATCGGACAACTGCGCCAAATCCCCGGCGACGGTTTGCGCGCTCGGACTGGGCATGGCTTGAAGCTGCGCCTGCCAGTTTTGCAAAATGGGCAAAGCCGCTTCGGACGATAGGTTCGTGATGCCGCTGTTCAAAATTTCTAAAAGTCCGTCCAAATCGCCTGACGACGGGCCGCTCTCGCCCAGTTGTGAAGGATCGTTCATTGCCATAATGGTTTTCGTTTCTATTTCGCGGGTCGAATGCCGTGCGGCCCGTTCTGTTTTCGTGATACCCAGCGTTAATAGGAAATCACGCGCAGGTTTTTTCCGACTCCATCGCGGGAACGCTTGTTGCAGGAGAAACAAGAAATGGCAACTCGATTTTCCCGTTCTGCCACTACCGCGACGCTTGCGGTCTTTACCTTAGCGGCCTTAACGAGCGCGCCGATAATTGCGCGTGCGCAGCAGTACGGCTCCCATGTCAACCAAACCGTTTTGAAAACCAGCATTCCGCGCGGTTTATTACCGTCTATATCAATGGCAAAAAGGTCGGCGATTATTCGGGCGTCAGCGCGACCACGCTCGATGTCGGCAACTATGTCAAGGGCGGCGTGAACACGCTCAAAATCACGCGCAAACTCGACGATGACGGCAGAAAGCCGTTGGGAATGTTTTGGATTTCCTATGCCGCCGAAAAGAACAAATTTCGCCAAATTACGACCACCGCGATTAACAGCGAAAAAAGCGGTGCAACGTCGCTGACGTTCAACCTGCCCAAAGAGGCCACGCCGCCCAAACCGTAGCGCGGGTTAGTGCGCGTCAGAAACGCCTGCGGCGTAAACGGCGCGAGCGATTTCGCAAGCATTTCGGCGGGCTTGTGCCCCGTCGTCCTCGCCGGTTATCGGAACGACGACGCGCACGATGCAGGTTTGCCGGGTCGTGAAAAGGGTTTGTAGGCCCGTTTGCAGGCGGGCCTGCGCGTCGCGGTAGGATCCCATCAGCCGGTCAGTGCGCGTTTGTCCGCTTCTGTCTTGCAGCCAGTACAGCATCAGAACGCGCGAACGGAGGCGGGTATTGTGAAATACGATGGCCCGCATTTGTTCTTCCGCTTCGTCATCGGACGCGGACAACGGGGCGCGCAAGGGTAAAAGCCGCTCGGCAGACACGGCATATCCGCTGCCCAAAACGCACACGGCGGGTTCGTGGTAGGCATCGAACGAGCCTGCCGAAAGCACCGATACGGAAACGGTTTCGCCGAGCGGGCTGCCATACGTGCGGGCCGATGCCTGCGGATTTCCTAAAATCGCCAAACTGTTTGGGTCTATAGGAGATAAATCACTCTCCCAAAAGGGCGGCGCAAAACCGTTGTCATGGCTTACGACACCTGCCATCGGTATCCGGGCAGGAAGCGGAAGCAGCCACGTTCCCGCTTGCGTCATCCGGTTTTGCTGCCACACTCCCAACAAACCAAGCGCGAAAAACAAGGCGGCGAGTTGGACGGCCCGAAACGGAACCGCGCGCGCCGCGTCGCGGGCTGCCCGGTTGTGTTCGATAGCGAGCGCGTTTGGTACAAGATCCATTTGAGGCGGCGCGGGCAAAACGGTTTCCTCTGCCGCGTCCGCATCGTCGTCGAATTCGGAGGCCTTTACCGAAGACGATAAAAAGCCGTAGCGATCCGCGACGAAATACACCATTCCGAAGCCCGCGACGGTAAACAGCCAGCCGCTCGCATCGTGGAGACGGGTAACTAAGTCCGGCGCGCGGGAAGCAAGCACGCCCATGAGCGTGATGCGGGCGACATTAAGCAAAATCGCGACCACGCCCGCAAATCCGATGAGCGCGCCTTTGAGGACGAGGGAAAGATGGGTTTGCGCGCTTCGTAGCAACAGCCAAACGGTCAAGGCAAGCAAAGGGAACAAAATGCTTATGCCGCTGCACGCGCCCACAATGTCCAGCCGGTAGTTTGACTGCGTCAGGAGCAACTGGTTTCCCAATGTCAAACACGGGATATGGAGCGCGTTCAAAAAATGCCCCGCCATCGCGGTGCAGGCGATTTGCAAATTTTGTGTGGCGCGGGCGACGAGGCTGTCGGGGGGCGGAATCGCCCACAGCAAAAACAACAGGGGGCCGAGCAACACGTTTCGCACGATGCGGCCCCACAAAAAATGCACGATGCCTGCGCAGGCCGCAACCCCGCCCAAAATCCCCCAACCTGTTGTTTGCGTGAGATACGATACCGCCAGCAAAACCGCGCTGAGTGCTATAAGCCAGCCGCCCCCGCGCAGTTTGGGCGATTGGGCGGAAAACACGAACGCCGTTTCCGCATACGCGGCCCGCGCTATGGGCCATTTTTGGTACATCAGGATAAGCGCGGCGAGCGGCACGAGCGGCTGAAACGCGAGCGGGCTATCCGGGGCGCGCCAAACCCGCGCGGCCCACGCCACCGGCGTAAACAGCGCAAACCCAAGACATAGGGCGAGCAAAAGGCCCGCGATGACGAGGCTTTTACTGGGCGCGCCGGGCTTCATTGGGCGTTCGCGCCCGTTGCAGCGGCGGTTTTAGCGACGGGAGCATCAATGCGCTTAAGCGTCCAAACGGCGTTTTGTCCGGGCACGGGGCCGCTGGGGTACGCCTGCTGAACGACGCCCACACCGGGAGCCACCCAAAGCGTCGTTTGCCGCGTTCGCGCTTGCGTGGTTTCGTCGCTGCCGCTTGGCAGAAGCAGCGAAACCACAAGGTCTACCCGCAGGGTCGAGTACGTGCCCCGCGCCGTTTTGATGAACGTGCGTGTGTCGGGGGTGCGTGCCGAAGCCGACGCGCCGCCGACCACGCGGCACAGCGCTTCGGCCTCAATCGGGCGCGCGACAAGCCCATCACTTGCTAATTTCCGAGGAACGAGTTTGCCGCGCCATTTTGTCCACATGACGCCGTGCGCGTTTTGCAGTTTGCGCGAACCGATAATCGGCAGCGGCGGGACGAGCGCGACGCTTGCGTTCGGGCCGGTCGCAAGGCCCAGTACGGAGCCGTCGCTTTGCAAAGCGTAGACTTCGCTTTGGAACGGTTTGCCGTTGAGGCGCGTATCGTAGCGCACGCCCCGAACCCCGTTTACGATTTCGTCGCCGCCCACTACGGTTTCCAGCGTGTTTTGTGGCTTTGCAACACCGGCTTCCGTAGGAAGCAATTCGTTTGCGGCCCGCACGCTGACAAAGCGCGTGCCGCGTGTCACGCACAAAAGCGGGCCGTCGCTTTTGTTCGTCGGCCCGAGCGGCGCAACCGTCGGCGCGTCTTCGAGCAGGGCGGAATCCACGCCCATCGCATCCGCGTTCGCTTCCCGGGGACTGTCCGGCCAAATCCGTAGCGCGGTATCGCATCCGGCGGCAAGCCCGCCGAACAAACTACCGAACAATAAGAGCGAGGCGGAAACAACAAGCCGCTTGCGGGCAGGCCCTTTTTGGATACGGGCGGGCACGGATTTACGCCCGGCCACGCCGCGCGCGCAGCCGCTGCCGAATGGCGGGCAAACCGACACCGAGCGCGCCCAAAGCCGCAAACACGGGGGCGGCAGGCGGGGCCGGGGTGACGGCGGAGGTCGCGGTCACGGTAAGATTTTGCGACGCGAGGAATTGCTGGGCCAATGGGTCAGAGCCGCCTTGTATGTTGACGACTCCGTCGTAGGTCGTGCCCACGGTCGCACTCGAAGACAGCATGGCATTGAAAAGGTTGTCACTGTAGATCTGATTGGGATCCAAAAATTCGGGTGCGAAAGTGAAAAATGAATTTTGATCTATCGTTGCCGCGCCGGTTTGGGTGAACTGCCCGGTCAAGCCGTTCAAATATATCCGCTGGGTAAACCGGTTGGTCAGCGTTCCTTTGAACGTCACGGTTCCTCCCACCGGGGCCGTCATGTCGGCGGGCGTCAGCGTAAACAACAACTGGGCGTGGGCTTTGGGCGTGCTTGCCACCCCCAAAATCAATAAACCCAGCGCCGCGCCACCCGTGACCCGCGCCATTCGCAAACGGCGGCGGGTCAAAAGCGGCGCAAACGATGGCAGCGATACAAACGGCATATACTCAGCCTTTTCAGCCTATTTCATTAGGCTCGATGCAACAAGCGATTTTTACACGATATTTACGGCAGCGTTACGCGCAGCGCACTGCTGAACGTTCCAATGGAGTATACCCCCGACAGTGACAGCGTCGTGCGCGTTCCCGCCGTGCCGCCCCCGGTCGGGAAGGTCAGAATTTTGGTCACGTACCCGTTCGTAGCAATCGTTCCAAACGACAGGGGCAGCGTTTCGGCGGGAACCTGATTGGTTCCACCCGCAACAAGAACTGCGGTATTAAGCTGCACGTTGTTTACCGACGCGCCCGTATTCGTGATGGTCAAGTTGACCACGAAATTGCTTCCCGACCGGGCAATCGTGTAGCTTGTCGTCAGGTTTGGATTGGGCGCGGTCGTTTGCGCGGAAACCAGCGGGATACGCCAAAAACCGCGACCATACGTTGCCACATTCAAAAATCCGGTTCCTGCGACTGCTTTAATCGCAGTGCATCGCGCATTGGGTAAGCCCAGCGGCCCGGTCGCGTTCGCCCACGTGGAGCCGCCGTTCAGGGTGACAAAAACGCCGCCATCGGTTGCCGTATAAAAAATACTGGTGGGTGCGTTGGGGTCACGGCTGACTTCGTTTAGCGGGAAATCCGGCAGAGCGGCGGCTCCGCTGCCGCTGATATTGGTGAACGATGCGGTCGTACCCGAAACGACGCCGCGATATAAATGTCCTCCTCCCGTGCCGGAAAAACCAACCAGAATATCGTTTTTGTCATTCGGATTGATGCTAATGCTAGTTGCCGCGCGCGTGGTCGGTGACGTAAACCGCGTCCACGACGCGCCACCGTTGGTAGTCATCCATAGTTGCCCGTTGCTGGATCCGGTGTAGATGCGGTTGCTATCGCCCGGAGCGACGGAAATTGCGGTGATGCTCCCAAGCACCTGATTGCCCAGCTTGTACGTCCAGCCTACCCCTTCCGTGTAGCGGTTCAGATAGTTGGTTCCCAAATACATATTGTTGGCGTTGGGGTCAACGGCAAGCACCGTCACGAAGACGGGGCTTTGGCCTGTCGTATCAAAGTACAGATAGTCGAAACTGTTGCCGTTATTGGTGCTTCCGTAGGCTCCCGCCCTCTGCGCCGTCGTGTATTGGTAGCGTGGGTTTAGCGGATTGATAACCGAGCCGCCGCCATCGCCGCCGCCGACGTTCGACCATTTGGCAAGCCCGGTCGCGTTGTCCAGTCCAAGCGCGATGGGCGTTGCGTTGTCCTGCGCGCCGCCGATCATGCGGTTCGGGTCGGTGGGATGCCAGTCGGCGTGGTAAATCTGCGTTAAACCCAGCGTAAGCGAAAGGCTCGCGTCCAGCGCCCACGTATTTTGTGTCTGGTTATACGTCAAACCATAAATACCGCCATCATTGCCGACCATCGCGCGCGTGGGATCCGATGGGTTAATTGCCATCGAGTGCTGATCGTTGTGGGTTTGCGCGGTGTCTTGATACGTTTGCCCAAAATCCGTCCACGTTGCCCCCGCATCGGGCGAGCCGGAAACCGTGATGCCTCCCCCGTACACGATGTCTTTTGGCGTCGTTCCGCCGAACGTTCCTCCCGCAACCGTAATGTGGAGGTCATAATAGTACGCCTGACTCCAGTTGTATCCGTTGGGATAAGAGCCGGTAATATTCGTCCATGTGTAAGCCGGTGCGTCATCTGTGTCGGTTGCCGCATTACGAACCCCTTTGTAAATGCCGGTAGAGTTCGAGTCGATGACGTATACGGTATCGGGGTCAGTCGGGGAGGCGGCGACGCGCGCGATATTACCGTAGCTTGGCGTAAAAGCCGTTTGCGGAACCAATTTCCATGTAACGCCTTGATCCGCCGACCGGTACAAACCGACCAGCGCGGTCGCGCTGCCCTGAAAGTTATAAGAATAGTAATACCGTTTAGAATTTGTGGAGTTTTTGCTTCCGAAACTGAGGCCTGTCCAGTCGCCATAGTTGCCTGTCGTGTTGGTTCCCAAGCCGTCGACGTTGAGCCAGTTCGCGCCGCCGTCGGTGGAGCGGTAGATATGGGGGTAGTTTCCGCCACGCCCGGAACAAACGGTGACAATTTGCGGGTTTTCAGGGTCGATGATGATTCCGCTGATCGGTCGAGTCGAAGGGATGGTGACGAAGCCATTTGCCGCCGTCGTGCCGAGGCGCGTCCAGCTCACACCGCCATCGGTGGACTTCAAAACGCCGCCGGTGTAACCGGCGGCGCTTTGACCATCGAAATCACCCAAGCCCGCATAAACAATCTGTCCGTTTGTCGGATGCACGGCAATCGAGGAGGTGAACAAAAAATCGAAGGTGTCGCCCAAAGCAAACCAGTCTTTGCCGTTATTGAGCGATTTCCAAATACCGCCGCCTGCCGCAGCAAGGTAAACCGTGGCGGGATTGGTGGCATCATAGGCAATGGCGCTCACACGCCCGCTTGTCGCGGAGCCGCTCGGCCCGTAGTAAATGTTATAGGGAACCGGCAGATTGCGCGGCCCAACAAACGTCCATCGGGACTGCCGGGCGGGCACGGCTGCAGGCGCTATTCGGCCCGGAGGGACAGCCATTGAAATCGCCCCGCCTCGGTCGATGACTTTTGACGAAGCGGCACTGGTATCGAGCGTCGGCATAAAGGAGCGGGCGCGGGCAGCGTTGATGTAAGCGTTCGTGTCGATGGTATCGTAAGGAAACGCGCGCAGTTCCAAATCATATAGGTAGGCTTCCAAGTAGTCAGGAACGCCTTCTTTTTCTTCGCTTTCTTTGGCTTTTTCTTTTCCCCGCTCTTTTTCGCGTTCTTTGTCACGTTTTATTGGGGGAAGACCTTTTTTGGCGCGCTCTCGGTCTTCTTTTTCTTCGCGCTCGCGTTCTTGTTCTTCGCGTTCTTCTTCGGCCTCTTCGCGCGCGTGGGCTTCTTTTTCCAAACGCGCCTTAAACGCTTTGAGTGCCCTGACCGACCGGAACGTCGCCGTGTAGTCTTGTGGAGAAGGCGTTAAAGTCGGTTTGGTCGGGCTTGCCGCAGGTTTCGCGGATTTCGCGGATGGCTTCTTGGCGGGCGGAGCCGGGCTTTTCTTGGTCGTGCCCTTTTGCTGGGCTTGGGCCGTGGGCAGGCACAACACCGTTCCGGTCGCGGTTAACGTCAAAAGGGAAGCGCAAAGCGCAAAGCGTCGGGATTGGGGGCGGGAAACGCTATGGAAGAAATGCAGCAAAGAAATAGCTCCTGTGCGAACCGGAAAAGCAACGCCCATCGGGCGAGAAAAGGCGAAAATAAAAACAGATAACCATACAAATGTATCTTGTAAAAGTGTCTACTGTCAAACCGCGCGGGCTGCAGCGACACGGAGGGAACGCGATATGGGAGATATGGTATAGTAAGTTGTTTTATTTGGAGAGGTGAGCGGAATGGTATCGCCACCGCCTTGAAAGCGGTCTCACTTGAAAGGGTGTGCGGGTTCGAGTCCTGTCCTCTCCGCTTGTTTTTTTTGTAACCGCCCGCTCGTTTTAACCAACGGGCGGGCGTTTTTTATACACCAAGCATCGTTTGCTTGGAAGGACACCTAACCAATGCCGGTTCGTTTCGTTCGTGCCGTCGCTGCCAAGCAACGCGCAGCAGCCGTCGCTCGGCGGCTTTTCTTCCTGTTTGCGCTCGCGGGCGTGTGCGCCGCGCCGAGTATTTCCCGCCAAGCCCAAACGCCCAATGGCAGTGCAGCCTTTCTTTGGATCGAAGGCGAAGAGTCGGCCTCGCTCAACGTTTCGGGCAAGCCGGTCACGATTGGCGGCTGGGGCCACAAGGAGTTTTTGTCCGGCGAGAAGTGGCTGCAAATTTCCATCGACGCCGCGAATGTGGACAAAGACGTTCCGAGCGAAGGCGTTGTGGTTTCCTACAAACTGCCGAACGTTCCGCAAACGGGCGCGTACCAAATTTGGAACCGTCTCGGCTATGAGTTCGTACGCTCGCCGTTTGACTGGCGCATGGATGACGGGCCGTGGAAAACGGTTTCGCCGAGCGAATTGACGACCGACCTTATGGAACTCGACACGTGGAACGAGGTCGCGTGGCTCAAATTGGGCGAGCAAACGCTGACGGCGGGAAACGGGCACGTATTGCAAATCCGCCTGCGAAAAACGACCGACGACAAAGGGAAACCGGCCCGCCTTTTGTACGCATCGGACGCGCTGTGCTTGACGCGCGGGGAGTTTTCGCCCAACGGCAAGTACAAGCCCGGCGAAGTTGAGCCACAAGGCGACGCGCCGACCCCGTTTGTTTTGGTCGAGCCACCCAGCGTAAACCCATCGAAGGAGCAACTATCCATTCCTCTGAACGGCGTGTGGGAAATCTGCCGCGCCGACGAGCAGTTGCCGCCCTTCAATATCGCCGTGCCGATGGACGCGCCGCCCACCCAAGCCCATTGGAAAACCATTGCGGTTCCCGCCGACAAAAACACGGCGCGGCCCGATCTGCTCATGGCGCACCGCATTTGGTATCGCACCCGTTTGACCGTGCCCGACGTTTTTCCGAACCGCTCGTTTGTGCTGACGTTCCCGCAAAACAATTTGAACACGACGGTTTACGTGAACGGCGTTTTGTGCGGCTTCAACAAAAACCCGTGGGCGCGCTTCGACATCGACATTACGCGCGGCATCAAGAAGGGGCAAGTCAACGAGATTTACGTCGGCATCCGCGACGCTTGGTACGGCTACTCCACATCGCCGACCGACCCGATGAAACTGCGCCGAAAGTTTAACACGCCCTTGTCGGTCGTCGGCACGGGCTTTCAGGATTTGGCCTACCCCATTTGGCACGGCTGGCAAAGTGGCATTTTGGCGACGCCCGTTCTCACGATTGCCGGAACCACGTACGCCGCCGACGTATTTTGCAAACCGTCGGTGGCAAACAAGGAAATCGCGGCGGAAATTATCCTCCGAAATAACGAGGCCCACCCGGTAAGGGCACTTATTGAGTGTGACGCCATACGATCCGGCACGGGCGTGACGGAAAAGCAATTTCGGTCGGGTTTCGTTACCGTTCCGGCGAACAGTGAAACCGTGGTCAATCTGCGCGAAAAATGGGGAAATCCCGCGCTGTGGTGGCCCGATCCAAACCCTAATTTATATACGCTCCGCGCCAAAGTATACGCGGACGACGCCCCCTCCGATATACGCGATACGCCGTTCGGGTTCCGCGAATGGGGCGTGAGCGCGAATGGGAAAGACTTTACCCTCAACGGCGTGCCGTGGCGCTTGTGGGCGGATTTGAACAGCGGCGGAAACAAAGAGGAATGGCTCAAACAGTACCGCGCGTCCAATCAGCGGATGATGCGGCTCATGGGAGTCGCCCAACAAGGCCCGCGCTGGATGGACTTGACGCCCGACCAAGCCCTCGACTTTTTCGATAAAAACGGGGTCGTCGTGCGCCGGTGCGGCCCGCTCGACGGCGAGGCCATCGGCTACAACGCCATCGAAAACGACCCCGACCTCCGCAAACTGTACAACTCGCCGATAAAAGTGGACTTGATGCAGAACTGGCGGGATCAAATGGTCGCCCAAGTCAAGGGCGAGCGTAATCACCCGTCCGTGATGCTGTGGTCGATTGAAAACGAGTGGCTGTATATCAACTGCATTAATTTATATGGCGACAAAATGGACGAGTTTGAGCGCGAAGTCACCAAAACGTCGGACGCCGTTCGCGCCGTCGATTCGACGCGCCTGACCATGACCGACGGCGGCGGGGCCAACAAAGACCAATCGCTGCCCGTGCATGGCAACCATTACGTGCAGGCTGATTTTTCGCGCTACCCAGCCCTCGCCTATGAAACAAACCCGACCGGCGGCGGGCGCGGACGCTGGGTTTGGGACGAAAAACGGCCCCGGTTTATCGGCGAAGATTTCTACGCGACCGGCATCAACCCCGCCGACTACGCGACGCTGGGTGGCGAGGCGACGTTCGGCGGCAAAGCCGCCTCCCGTCCGGCGACGGGCCTTATGTACCGCATTTTGACCGAAGGCTACCGCTGGGCCGGGCAGTCGGCGTGGCAGTTTTGGCTGGGCGCGGACAGTGCGACCAATCAATACAACAGCCAATCGCCGATTGCCTTGTTTTGCCGCCAATGGGACAGTGCATGGCCCGGCGGTCAGAGCGTCGCGCGAACGCTGGCCCTGTTCAACGATACGCACGAGGCGCGCCCACTCGCCGCAACATGGACGCTCGTCCTTAACGGAAAACCGGCGGGCACGCAAACCAAAACGCTTACAGTCGCGCCGGGCACGAAGCAGGTTTTCGAGGTTTCGGTTCCCGTGCCGTCGGTCGTTTCGCGGCAATCGGGGCAGTGGATTTTGACCGTCAGCCAAAGCGGCAAAGAAATGTTTCGGGATGCGCGGGCGGTTTCGATTTTGCCGGGGGCGGGCCTGTCCCCGCCACCTGCTTCGCAGGTAACCGGCTCCCCTAAAGGGAAGGGGGGCCTGCAAAACGAACGCAGTCTGCAAACCGCTCGCTTCACACAAAAGCCACAGTCAACAGGCTCCCCCTTCCCTTCAGGGGAGGGGGTTGGGGGGAGAGGCCTGTCTTTCATAGCCCTCTACGACCCCGCCCAATCTGTCGGCCCGTATCTTGCCGCGCACAAAATCGCGTTTGCGTCGGTGGCGTCGCTGGACGCTCTGCCGAAAAACGCAACCGTTCTGCTCATTGGCAAAGACGCGCTGACGGCGGAAGAAGCGGCCTCGTCGCGGCTTGCGGCGTGGGCGTCCGGCGGCGGGCGGCGCGTCGTTGTGTTGGAGCAGAAAAACCCGCTTCGGTATCAAGGGCTGCCCGCCGAAATGGAAGCCGAAAAAAACGAGGGCCGCGCCGCCTTTCCCGAAGACCCCGACCACCCCGCGTTTCGCGGCTTGCAGGCGTCGGACTTTTTCGCGTGGGCGGGGCCTGCGCGAGCCGAAGGCTCGACGGCAGTCGGCAGCGAAATCGTGTACCGCGACGCCTACGCCAAACCGACGCGCGGCGGAAAATCCCTCGTGCAGTGCGACAAACGCTTGGGTTCGTCCGCGCTCGCCGAGATTCCGGTCGGCAAAAACGGCTTACTCATCGTAAGCCAACTGCTTGTCGCCGAGGACTTGAAAACGTCGCCGGTCGCGCGGCAAATGCTTTCCAATTTGCTCGATTACGCCGCGAATTATAAGGAAACGTTCCGGCCCGTTGTCGTCGTGCAAAATGGCGGGGGCGAAAGCGACAAATTGCCCGGCATTTTGCGCGCGTCGGGCACGACGTTCCAAACCAAACCCGCCGTTTTGGACGCCTTGAAAACGAGCGGCGCGATTGTTGCCGTTGCCGCGACGCCCACCAACTTGCGTACGCTGGCGCAAAACAAAGCGAGTGTGGATGCGTGGACGAAGCGCGGCGGGGTTCTGCTGCTGTTCGGTTTGACGCCCGAAGGGTTAACGGATTACAACAAACTGGTCGGCGTACCGCATTTGATTCGCCCGTTTCGGCGGGAGCGCGTCGGGTTCGCCGTGCCGAAAAATCCCCTGCTTGCCGGGTTATCCGCGAGCGACATCGCGCTGTCGTCCGGCGAGCGGATCAATAATTTCAACGAAGACGAATACATGGCCCCCGACGTGTTTTCGTATGTCGTGGATTATGACGAAGTGGCCCCGTTCGCCGAAATCGGCCCGGCCTCGCATTGGGGCCTCAAAGACACGACGAACGACCACGATCCGTACAACATCGTCAACGGGTTTACGAACGCCGATAGCTGGAAGTTAACGTTCATGATTTGGGCGGGTGGCGGGGTTCCAACCGACGTTCCCCTTGCGTTTCCCGTTCCGCAAACCATCGAAAAGTTCGAGTGGATCGGCAACACAAACTACATGCCGACGACAAAAGTCGCGCTTCAATTCGACGGTCAAAAAGAGGCGACTTTTGCCATGCAGCCGAACGGCGACGCGCAGCAGTTTTCGCTGCCGCCGGGTTCGGTCGGTAAAAACATTCTGCTCAAAATTGTGGATTGGGAAAAGAACGGGAAAACCCCGCTCGTGGGAATCGACAATATTCGGCTTTGGGCCAAACGCTCCCCCGCCTTTTACGCCCGCGTTAAGCCGATGCTGACAAGCGGCGCACTCATGGAATACAAGCAAGGTGCGGGCGGCATTGTTTTGTGCAATGTGCTGTTCCAAGACACGGAATCCGTGCCCGCGAACAAGGCGAAAAAGCAAAATATCGTGACGACGCTTCTTCGCAACTTGCACGCGCCCCTCGGCGGAAGCGGGCGCGTCATCGCCGGGGCGGGTAACTTGACCTACGCGCCCATCGACATCAGTGCAAAAGCCAATCAGTTCCGCAGCGAGCGCGGTTGGTTCGGCGATGCCGCGACTACCTTCGGCGATTTACCGACGCGCAAACAAACCTTCGCGGGCGTGCCGTTCGACGTGTACGATTTCCCAACGTCGCCCGTGCCGAACGCCGTTATGCTGAGCGGCCCGAACGTTCCCGGCAATTTGCCCGACGCGGTACGCGGTATTGCCGTGAATAAGCGGGCGAGCGCCCTGTTCTTTTTGCAAACCGCACGCATCGACAAGCGGCGCAATGAGCGCGAAATCCGCGACAAGAAAACCTATGAACTGGCCCGCTACGTCGTCCATTACGCGGACGGGCAAACCGAAACCGTGCCGATTGTCGCCGAAGGAAGCGTGGATAACTACAAGCAGGACGCCAGCCTTCCACCGCGCGCCCTGCCCGGTGCGCAAATCGCATGGACAAAAGCCTACGCAAATGGCACGGAGCGGGCTGTCGCGTATGTGCAGCAATGGGATAATCCGCGCCCCGACGTGGCTATCGCAAGCGTGGATTTGGAATATGGGCAGGGTGAGCGGCGCGGTGTGCCCGTGTTGCTCGCGCTCACGGCGGCAAGCAAAGGGCCGAGCAAATAGCGGCGGTATAATCCAGTTTAGGGAGAAAAACAGTGGATTTTGTGATTGCTTTAGAGCCGGAAACTGTGCGCCGCGTTCGCGCCGCGCAGAATCAGGGGTTTGATATATCCGCGCTGGTTCGCGGCGTTCTTGACGCCCTGCCACCCGTTCCTGCCTCGGAAGCCCTCCCCGCGCCCGATGCCGAAAATCAAGCGTTAATTCGCCTTATCGAATCGTGGCAAACCGAAGACGCCACCGAAGATGAAGGCGAACTTGCGCGGCGCGACCGGGAAAATGAGGAATTTATGGCAGGTATCAACGAGGAACGCGCTTTGGCAGGCGCGCGCCGGATTTATTGATCTGGAAGCCGTTTGGCTGGACACTGGCCCGCTGGGGCTTGTCACGCAAAAGCCCGGCAAATCCACAACCGCCGACGCCTGTTTGAAACTGGATGCTTTCACTGCTTGGCGCGGGCGTTCGGATTTACGTCGCGGAAGTCGCGGATTATGAAGTGCGGCGCGAACTGCTGCGTTTACAAAATGCGGCGGGTTTGGAGCGTTTGGATGCCTTGCACGATTTGGCGCGGTACGTTCCCTTGACCACGGAAGCGATGCGCGAAGCAGCGCGATTGTGGGCGAAGGCGCGAATCGACGGAAAACCGACGGCGGATCCGCACGCCCTCGATGGTGACGTGATTTTGGCGGCGCAGGCGTTGACGAGCGGTCTTTCGCACGCAAACTTTGTAATTGCCACGACCAACGTTTCCCATCTTGCCCGCTTCGTTGCCGCGCAGGAATGGAACAACATCAAGCCATAAAACGCTGACTCTACTTGCCGAGCGGGACGTGAACAATGAGTATATTGACGGTCATGCCGGATGGGATGGTTTGGCCGTCGATGGTGACGGGGGCGAGGGTGTCGCCGTTGAAGGCGGTTACGAACGCTTCGGTCGGTATGGTCGCGCCGCCGTTTGGCGTGTTGCTCACGCTGTCTTGATAGGCGGCAAGGATGCCGCCCGCTGCGGCGTTACGAAACGCTTCCAAGCGTTTTTCGGGCGACGGGTTTGGGTTATCTTGCGTATTGGTGTTGGACGCATAGTAATCATACGGATTACTGGTTTGCGCTGAATCGAACAGCGCCATCGTCGCGCCGGTTCCGTTGGCGTTTCCGTAGCGGTTTCGGTTGCTGCGGCGGCGGGCTTCTTCGGCGGGCGTCAGTTTTTTCGTAGGCCCGAACGAAACCGGGCGCGTTTCCCCTATTTTGAGCGTTTGCAGATTTTGGCCCCGGTCGGCGTATCCGACCCAAACGCGCGTCAGCGGTTTACCTGTGCGGTTCGTGATTGTGCCCGTGATTTGTCCGTCCGCGCCTTTGGTCAATCGGGCGTCGATACCGCTCCCCAATGTGATTTGACTGGTGCGGAAACCCCACGAGCGCATTGCCCACATCGAGATTTCCGAGTCGCGGGCAGACGCCCCGCTCCCTGCCGCGCCCGTCGTTTCGCTGACGACGAGCGGGCCGTAGTCGTTGCCGCGCTCGTAGGAGCTGTAGTTGTCCTCTTGGCTGGGCGACCACAAAACGGCGTCGGGCAAATTGACCTGCACATTGTAGCGGGTGCGGCGCGGCGAAAAAAGGGCAATTCCCGCGCACGTCGTCGCGGCCCCGCTGCCGTTTTGCAATTCGGATACCGTAGCGACGTTTTGGAAAAGCTGGGTTCCTTTGGTCGCGTAGCCGAAGCCGTAGGCTCCGAGCGAAAACACAATCACGAGAACGGGTGCGGTCGCCCACATCCATTCGCGCTTGTCCAGTTTACGCAGCACGACATAGGTAACCGGCACGAGAAGCACCAAATACGCGCACAAAAACACCGCGATGCCGCTCGCGCCGGGAGCCTGTAAACCGGGCGCGCGAAACAAACTGTTCCAAAAATACGAGCGGCTATAATTGCCGTATGCGGACAAAAGTGGGGCGACGTTGCGCGTCGAAACCCCGGCCTGCACCGTTTTTTGCCAATACGCTTTGGCGTTCGGGCCGTTTGCGAATCCGGTTTCGGCGGGATCGAAAGCGGGGGCGGCAATCGAGCCGCGCCCGAACGGTTCTGGGTCGGTCGCGCCCGCTACGGGAAGCCACGTTCGGAAGCGTTCGTCGGTTCGCAGTTTGGGACTTGCCGCGATAAGCAAACCGCCGCCCGAAACCCAGCCGCGCAAAGCGTTTACTTGGGCGTCGGAAAACGTATCCGGCTGCACGTCGCGGCCCAAATACACCATGCTGACGGGTTCGTAGCCCGCGCTGCGGGCGGGCAAAACGCTGGCGTCCGGGCGATTGGCGACGCGCACGGCCATTTCCGCAGCATTGCGCCCTTGATAGGGCCGTTGCCCGCGCGGAGGTGTGGCCGCCGCCTTACGCAAGCCGCCCGACGTTCCCGCCAGCACGCCGAACCGCTCGCCGTTCAAGGTTTGCAAAGCGTCGGGCGTACCGGAAACCGCGAGGAGCGTCAAGCCAAAGGGGAGCGTGGGGATTTTATCAAACCGGCGGCGCGTCACGACGCTTCCGCTTCCGCCACGCCCGTTGACGACAAACACGGACACATCGGGGAGCGTATTTTGCGGGATATACACGGTCACCGGCACGCGCACAGTCGCCGCGCCACGCGGAAGAGTAACGGGGGCTGTGTAGGTAGCGAGGCGTTCCTGCCGCCGCAAGTCTTCGAGCGCGATTTGGATTTCGCCCTGTACGGCCTCGCCCGAATCGTCGTTTTGTACGGTCACAAGGAGCGGCTGCCACTTTCCTTGTACGAGCGTATCGGCGACCACGGGTTTTATGTCAAGGGCGGGCGGATTGGCATAGGCGGCAGGCCCGCCGAAAAGCCACACGGCTCCCGCCGCCAACAACGCAACCGTCGCCGAAACCGCTTTGTGTCGCCGCATCACGCCCTGCTCTTTCTCGCCGCTTCTGCGATGCGGCCCCCCTGCCCCCCAATAATGGGGGTTCTGAATAGACTTGCCTTTACTGCAAATGGTTACGGCTAACGAAAACGGTATTTTCAGAACCCCCCATTATTGGGGGGCAGGGGGGCCGATTGGATGTTTTATGCCGCCGCCATCACGTCTTCGGGAATGTCGAAGTTGGCGTACACTTGCTGCACGTCGTCGTGGTCTTCGAGCAAGTCCACCAGTTTCAGCACCTGCGTCGCGTCTTTACCCGCGACTTCCACGGTCGTCATGGGAATCATCGTCAACTCCGACGTTGCCATTGCGATTTTCGCGGCGTCGAGGGCGTTGCGAACGGCCCCGAAATCTTCGCGCTCGCTGGTGATTTCAAACCCACCGTCTTCGGTTGGCTGTACGTCTTCGGCCCCGGCTTCAATGGCAATTTCCATCAAAGCGTCTTCGGTCGTCACACCCGGCTCAATCTCGAAAATGCCTTTGGGATTGAACAAATACCCGACGCTGCCCGATTCCGCCAAGCGCCCGCCGTTTTTGTTCAAAATCGCCCGCACGTCGGATACCGTGCGCTGCTTGTTGTCGGTCAAACACTGGATAAGCAGCGCGACGCCGCCGGGCGCGTAGCCCTCGTAGGTCAGTTCTTCGTAGTTGACGCCTTCCAGTTCGCCCGTGCCGCGCTGGATATTGCGCTTGATATTATCGGCGGGCATGGACGCTTTGCGGGCGGCTTCAATGGCGACGCGAAGCGACAAATTGGTATCCGGGTTGCCGCCGCCTTTGGCCGCAACGATGATTTCTTTGGCAAGTTTGGTGAACGTTTTGCCGCGCACGGCGTCCTGCTTGCCTTTACGCAAGCGGATATTGTGCCATTTACTGTGGCCCGACATAGGGGGAAATACTCCTTAAAACAACAAAAACTCTGCTTAAAATTTTACGTCGGGGCCGTTAGACTGTCAAGCAGGCGATTTATTCGCCCGCAGGTTTGCGTTCTTCGTAGATAAGTCGGCTTATGCGCTTGCCTCTGGCATCGGTTTCCGATGTGTAAAAAGACACCGTACCGTACCCATCAAGCTGCCCACTTTCCATTTGGATAAGGCCCGTTCGGAGCCGATAAGGAAAGGTAATGTAGTGCGTTTTGCGCATCGAGAACGCAATGCTGTTCAGGCTAAATAAATCGCAGATAGGGTCGCTTCCGGGTTTGGCGGAGGGGAAATCGGCTTGCGGACGGATAGCGGTTCCGTACAAAGCACGGCGTGTTGTTTTGGCTTCCTGATGCAGTGCGGCTTGGTTGAGCGCGACGCTTCCCTTGATTGCCGCTTCGCGGGGCCAGTTGGACACGAGAATGGAGCCGAGCAAAGCGGAAAAGGCGGCGACCACGAGCGCGCGCTGCCGCGCGATACGGCGGGCTTGCAAACGCGAAACACCGGCGGCGCGTTTGCCGCTACCGTGCCATGCAAGCGCGCCCAACAAAACGAGCGGCAAACCGAACCACGCCGACGTTTGAGCCGCGTAGCCTTCGCCAACCGCCGATAGGCCGACGGGAAGCACGGCGGCGGATGCCATCAGCGCCAAGCCCGCGCGGCGCGGAATCCGAATATCGCCCAGTTTTTGCCGAAATCCTGCCATGATCCTTGTCCTTGCAAAAAAGAAAACCATCCCGGCTTCAAATCAAAGCCGGGACGGTTTCATGATACCCAACAAACACGGGCTTACCGCGATAATTTTAGCGGCGGTTCAGGTTGGACAGCAGGCGCAAAAATGTCCAATACAGCCAAACAATCGTCACCATAATCGAGAAGCCGCAGTACCATTCCATGAACTTCGGAGCGCCGCGTTTTGCGCCCTCGTCAATCAGGTCGAAGTCGAGAAGCAGGTTCAAGGCGGCAATAACCACGATGACAAGGGAAATCCCGATGGCGAGCGGCGAACCGTTCCACATCATGTTGGTCAAGGCGAAATTGCCAAACATTCCTAAACCAAGCCGCACGAGGGCGAACAAACACACCGCGCCAGTCGCGGCGACGATGCCCATGCGCAATTTGTCGGTCATTCGCACCAAGCCGGTTCGGTAGGCGAAAAGCATCACGGCGAGCGTTCCGAACGTCAAACTAACCGCTTGAAACACGATGCCGTGGTATTTTTCATTGAACAGGGCGGAAACCGCGCCCAAAAACAAACCCTCTAAAATGGCATAAATCGGGGCCGTAATGCGCGACGACGACGGTTTGAAAATCGTCACAAGCGACACGATAAACGCGCCAATTGCTCCACCGAGGGCAATCGGCAGGGTTAGGCCAAAGCCGCCGGGTGTCAGAGACTGGCTCCACGTCACACTCGCGGCGATAACGGCAAGCAAAAGTAAAATCGCGGTTTTATTGACCGTGCCCTCGACCGTCATCAAATTGGCCTGCGTCACGCCACCGGCGGGGGCTTGCCCGAACGAACCGTTTCGGGTGTATTTGTCAAACGTATCTTCCCCAAGCGCGGGGTTCGACGTGCGGAAACTCATCGTCGCATTTTCTCCGTTCTTCCTATCGTAATTGGCTTTATAGTCGGGGCGTTCGCATCGCGGATTTGTTCACCCTCATCTATTATACCTATTTCTGCGTTTTTTCGTGCCCGTTTACGGTTTGGTTTCGTCGGGGTAACATTTTTTCACGGCGGACAGGTACGAAACATAGTTTGCCGTTTAGAACCGGAACGAACCGATGGCAGAAGCAAAAGAAGTCACCTACAAAAAAGGCGACAAGGTGGAATGGGATGCGTCGCAGGGCAAAGTAGAAGGCACGGTCGAAAAGAAGCTGACCGAGCCAATGAAAATCAAAACGCACGAGGTCAAAGCGAGCAAAGACAACCCCGAATACTTGGTCAAATCCGACAAAACCGGGGCCGAAGCCGCGCACAAGCCCGACGAGCTGCACAAAAAGTAGAAACCGGAGAATCGCAACAATGGCAGCAACGCACGAAAAAGATGCGGACGACAACACGCAGGTCGTCAAGGATTTCCACGAGGCCGTCAATATGACGCCCGCCGCGTTGGAAAAATGGCTTAAAACCGACGAAAGCAAACAGGTCGGCTACAAAGGCGCGGACGGCAAGGACGAAAGCAAAGAGTCCGTCGGGCACAAAAGCGGCGAAAGAATTATCGAAATCCTGCACAAAAAGAAAGCGGATTACGAGGACGCCGACATCGCGCAGCTCTGCGCGGCGGTGGTGTCCGTGCTGAAGGA
>CAXTBP010000028.1:0-39245 GCA_964241985.1 uncultured Armatimonadaceae bacterium
GCCCACTCCGGTACACAGGCCCGGTACGCCCATCGTTTTTATCGGGGTCGCGCTGTCGTGGTTGAAACGAAGGACGGCGACCAACGCCGCCCGAAACGAAAGATACGCATTCAGCGAACCCTGCACGTTTCCCGGAATCCGCATCGTGGGCGCACTTATGAGATACCGCGTTCCGTTGCGAGGCGGCAAACGGACAATAATTGCCGCACCAACGGGGAGTTCGCCGAAGTATTGCTCTCGAATAGCCGACATGACCGCTGTTTGCGCCGCGCCGTTGAAGAAATCGTCGATATGCTTGTCAACGCCGCCGCCCATATCGCCGAAACTGTTCGCGGGGCTTACGATGGCGTCGCATCCCGCGTCCAAAAGACTGCCGTGCAAAACCTCGACACCGTCTGCGTTTGTAAAGACCTGCCGCCAGCATTCGCACAAATCTTCGTTTGTGTCGCACAAACTCACAAGGGGAGAGTGGGACACCGGTTTTCCAAAGGTTTTTAACGTCTTCATGCGTCGCCGACGCAGCCGAGTGAATAAGTGCATTGCAGGATAAAAACCATTCTTTTAGGCGGCCACGGCTTCGAGTTCGGCGCGGAACTGTTCGGCGTAGAGTTTGGCGTAGATGCCGCCCTCTTCCAGCAGTTCGGCGTGGGTTCCTGCTTCTTTGATGACGCCTTTTTCCATGACGACGATTTGGTCGGCTTTGACAATCGTGGACAAGCGGTGCGCGATAACGAAACTCGTGCGGCCTTTCATCAGCGTGTCGAGGGCATCTTGAATCAGGGTTTCGGTTTCGCTGTCGAGGGAACTGGTCGCTTCGTCCAAAACCAAAATGCGCGGGTCGGCCAAAATGGCGCGGGCGATTGCCATACGCTGCTTTTCGCCGACCGACAATTTCACGCCGTCCTCGCCGATTCGGGTTTCATAGCCAAGCGGGAGGGATTCGATAACATGGTGCAAATTGGCGGCCCGGGCGGCGTCTTTGACTTCTTCGTCGGTCGCCGTGAGTTTACCGTAGCGCAAATTTTCCATAATGCTCGTGTGAAACAAAACAGACTCCTGCAAAACGACGCCCACTTGATTCCGCAAACTCATCAAGTTAATCGAGCGGACATCGTGCCCGTCAATCGTCAATGCGCCTTTGGTCACGTCGTAGTGGCGGGACAGCAAATTGATCATCGTGGTTTTGCCTGACCCCGACCCGCCGACGAACGCGATCAACTGGCCCGGCTCAATGGAAAGGTTGATGCCCTTGATGACCCACTGCTCCGGCTCATACGCGAACCATACGTCGTTGTACCGGATGTGACCCGCGATGGGCGGCAAATCGGGCGCGGTCAGATCATTGACAACAAGCGGTTCGGTGTCCAAAATGCCAAAAATGCGGTTCAAACCCGATTGCGTGCGCGCGATTTGATCGTTTAACTGAATCAGGCGTACGGTCGGCGCGTACAAATAGGTCGTCGCGTAAATCAAAAAGGCGACCAAATCGCCGGGACGCAGTTTGCCGTCGATAACCTGCGAGCCGCCGACGCACAAAATAACCGCCGTTCCAATCGCGCTGATGAACTCGGCCCGGGCGAACAGGCCCGTGCCCAGTTTGCTTTGTTTGACGTTGAGGTTCAAATTGTCGCGGTTGAGGCTCGTGTACGCGCGGACTTCGGCCCGCTCCTGCGCATACGATTTGACAACCTGAATACCGGCCAATTTTTCCTGCAAATCGGATAAAATCACGCCGCGCAGTTCGGATATTTTGGCGGCGTTGTCGGTCAAGCGTTTGCGCGTGAAATAATAGTTGGCGACATAAATCGGGTACACAAGGAGCGCCAAAAAGGCCAAGTTGGCGTTTTGGTAAAACAGGTAAAACACGACGCCAACGAGCGTGACCGAGTCCTGAATAATATTGATAAAACCGCCCGTGATGAGCTGGTTGATTTGCCCAACATCGTTGACAATCGTGGACACGATTTTGCCGGTTTGCGCTTTTTCAAAATACCCCTGCGACAGCGTTTGCAGGTGGGCGTACAGTTTGCGGCGCGTATTGTACGTGAACAACTGCCCCAAGCGGGTCACGGTCACGCTCATGAAATAGCCCAATGCGCCCGACACAAGGGACAAGCCGACAATGAGCGCGAAATACCCCCACACGCCCTGCTGTACAATCGGCAAAAAGACGGCGGGCAGGCCGTTTCCTTTTTTGCTTTCGGGATCGAGGGAGTTGAATAGATGCCCAATGACGGCGGGCACTTGCAGCGACAAAAGCGCATTGACGAACGTCAAAACGGCGACGAAAGCCATCGTTTTGAGATAGGGTTTGAGTTCGCGTAAAAAACGAACCAGCAGCAGCACGGGGTTCCTTGCTCCTTCGCGTGGGTTGCGGGAAAGGCTGCCACTTAACCCGTGACACGGAAAAGTAAACCATCGCCCGCCTGCATGGTGTGTGTTTTAGTGTACCATGATAGAGCAGGGCAGAATGGAAATTATTTAGAATACGTCACAATTTGACCCATGTCACAAAAACTATGTCCACCCTAATCCATGAGCGCGTCGCGCTGACCCACGCCAGAGAGAATCCGACCGTGATTTGCCAAATGCCATCCGGTTGGGCGGTTCTGGGCGACGCGCAGTTTTTGCCCGGTTACTGTTTGCTGTTGCCCGATCCGGTCGTGCCCGACTTGAACGCGCTTTCCTTTGCCGACCGGCAGCGTTTTCTGCTGGACATGACCATTCTCGGCGATGCCCTTTTGGAAATCACCGACGCTTTCCGCATCAACTACGAAATTTTAGGCAACACCGACCCCGCTTTGCACGCGCACCTTTTCCCGCGCTATGCGTGGGAGCCGGACGCCTACCGCAAAGGCCCCGCGTTTTTGTATCCGCGCGACCTGCGCAACAGCCGACCCTTCGATTTGAACCGCGACAAACCGCTGATGGAGAAGTTAGCCAAAGCCATTCGCCGCACGCTTTTAACGCCTACTTTATAGTTTGCGATTCAAAAGCCCACTCGCCCGCGAAGCGGTAAAATAAACGGGGAGTTTTTGTGGCATGACGATGGAACGAGATACGCGGGACGGCAGCCTTTTACAGCGGACGGTGCGCAACCGCACGGTTCGACTCGTGATTTTGGTATTGGGGGCGCTGTACTTTATGGCGATGTTTTACGGCAGCGGTATGAGGCGGCAGATAGCAACGGCGCGGGAAATAGACGAAAAACGCAAGACCGCGCTCCGTGAATACCGCTTGTCGCAGATGGAGTTACGGTTGCGCCTCGCCACTATGCAACAGTTGGAAGGGCGTCGGCAAGTCGGCCTCGCGGTCGTGTCGGCCCAAAGCGGCAATGCCACCGACGCGCAAAAACACGTCAGCGACGCCCTCCATTTGCTCATCGACGCCGACGGGGCCGAAACCAGCAACGCGGATTTGTCCGACGAAATCGTTGAACTGCAAAAGATAGAAAAAGGCGGCGCGACACCGGAAAGCCTTGCCAGCGTTGCGACCCAAATGGACAGCGCGCTGGACAAACAGGTTCCCGGCATTATCCGCACCGCAGCCATTGACGACAAAGCCCATCCCATCGTGCCGCCGACTATGAACGACGTGCCGCAGTTGCCCGGCAACGATGTCACCAGCACCGGCCCGGATAGCAAATAAGCCATGACGATGCGCTATCCCGGCCCCAAATCCGCCCAAATGCTCGATGAGTTAGGCGAGTACGTTATCGCTACGCCGTACCCGTTCGTTCTCGATTTGGAAGCCTGCGACCACCTAACGCTTGCGACCGTGGATGGGCAAAAACTCTTCGATTGGGCCGGGTATTTCGGCTCCAAACTCATCGGGCACAACCACCCGCGCCTGTACGAATCCGATTATGTCAAACGCTTGGTGCGCGCCGCCAACAACAAGGTCGCCAACCCCGACTTTTTGACGCAGGAATGCTTGGACTACTACCGGCTTTTGCACCGGCTTTCGCCCGAATCCATGCGCGGCCCGCGCACCGCTCGCGGTGACGGCGGTGCGAATTTGGAAGTCTATGCCGTGAACAGCGGGGCCGAAGCGGTCGAAAACCTGATGAAATATCTGGTCGCCCGGTTCAATGCCAAGCGGCGGGCCAGCGGCGCGAATATCACGAACCGACGGTTTTTGTATTTCGACCAAGCCTTCCACGGGCGCACCGTTTACGCGCTCGGCGTGACGCAAACCGCCGACCCAGTGGCGACCAAAGATTTTCACGCGCTCATTCCGGGCGGCAACGTCAAACTCCCCTTCCCGGCAATTAACACGAGCGAACCCGACAGCATCAACCAAGCACGCACCGACGAAGCCCTCCGCACGGTCGAATCGGCCTTGTCGCTGATGCACGAAGAAATCGTGGGCATTATCGTCGAACCCATTCAAGGCGCGGGCGGTCAGCGCGTGGCCTTGCCCCGCTTCTTTCGCGGATTATCGGAACTTGCGCACAAGTACGACGTGTACCTTGCCTTCGACGAAGTACAAACGAGCCTTGGCCCGACCGGAAAATTGTTCGCCATCGACCATTTCGATTTGCCCCACGCGCCGGTCGCGGTCGCCGTCGGCAAAAAATACGGGGCCGGGGCCGTGTATATGAGCGAACCCTTGCAAGACGTGGGCGTTTTGGATTCCACGTGGGGCGGAACGCTCGCCGATATGGTGCGCGTCGTGCAGGAAGTTCAAATCGTCGAGGACGAGGGCTTGATCGAAGCCGCCGCAGAAAAAGGCGATTATTTAGCGAACGGTTTGCGCCAAATCGCCGCGCTTCCCAATTCGCCGATTACGAACGTGCGCGGCATGGGTTTGTATCAAGGCTTCACGCTCGCCTCGCCCGAAGAAAAAGGGCGATTGGTAGAAATCGCCCGCGAAAAATACGACCTGCTCCTTTTAGGCGCGGGCCGCGACTCCATCCGAACACGCCCCAACCTATCTGTCACCTATCAGGACATCGACCACTTTTTGGACTTACTCGCCCGCGCCCTCGGCGATTTGTAAACCGCGCCGTTGACCACCGTTCATGAAAGCCACGATGAAACCCGCCCCGGTTCCTTCGCCCGATGCGTGGCTTTCGCCGTCCGATTTGGACGAGGACGTAGCCAAGCGGGTGCGGCAGATGGCGGAGCGGTTTGTCGGTTCGGGTTCCGCGCCCGATCACCTTTCCGACAGCGACAAGAAAGCCTTTCGAGAAGCGCATCACGGGCTGGCATGGCGGCGCAAAAGCAATGTGCTGGAAGACATTCACGTCGGCTTGGGCTGCTTAACCGCCGCATTGATCGTTTTTGCCTTGTTTTGTGTTTTTCATAGCTACACCCATGAGGCAGTACTGCGCGACGTTCTGCTTTCCGTTGTGCTTGTTGCGCTCAGCATTTCCGCGCAAATCGCGCTTGCATTTTGGCAGCGTTATACAAAGCGAAAAAAGGCCGCGCTGCCGCAAACGGTTGGTTTTGCGCTTCGCTTTTTGAACCACAAGACCCTGCTGGAAAAAGCCTACTGCGAAGCCGTTGCCGCGCTGCTGCAAGAGCCGCCGACGGTGTGGGGCGGGCCGCAGGCCGCCCGGCATTTGCTCCACGATTTGCGCGATTTGTTTCAGGTCGGCAAGCAAACGGCGGCTCGCCGCGCGCAAATTAAGCAGGCGATGAGCCATCAATCGGTCGCCGAAGTGGACGCGGAAGCCGCACGATTGACACAGCGCGTTCTTGCGGCAAGCGACGACGAAGCCCGCGCGATGCTTGAGCAAAGCTTCGCCCATTTGGAAGCCCGCCGTGCCCGCGTTCGTGCAATGGAACCGCTCCGCGAACGCTTGGAAGCGCAGGAAGAAGCCGTGTACCAAGCCCTCCGCGAAGCGCAAACCACGCTTTCCAGTCCCGTTTGGATAAGCGAAACGACCAACCGACACACCGGCGACAGTGTAATGGCTTCCGCCGCGCATTCGTGGAGCGAAACGGCGACACGTCTGCACCTGCAAACCCACGCGGTCGAGGCCGCCGTGCAGGAAGTGATGCAGGTCGGCGTCGGAAAAAGTGGCGCGTAGCCAGTGAATGGTCGAATTATCCGGGCCGTGAACGACCCGGTCTAAGCGTAGCGTAACCTGTACGCAGCGCGGCCCGTTCTATAACTATTCCGACGAAGAAAAGGAACGGGCCGCAAATGAAACGCAACGCAGCGAAATCCGCCGAACGCCGTTCGGCGCAGCCAATCCAGACCGCCGATTTGGACGACGAAATCGTAAAAGCCATCGAGGAAACCGTCCGGCATGTCCTCATCTATTCCACGCGCCCCGCGCATTTGGTGAAAGACAAAACGGAAACCGAGGCAGAAAAAGAATGGGCCGAGAACCGTTGGGTAGCCGCGCACAAGTCGCTGTATGAAACGATGCAACTGCCGGGCTGGTGGAAGGCCGCCGGACATTTGATCGGCTGGGTCGTCGGCCTGTCCACGCTCGCGCTGTTTGCGGCCTTCCTTTTTGCGCTTGCGACGGAACGCGGCTGGTTCATTGTTTTATACCCGCTTACGGGCCTCGTTTTGGGAATCGTAAGCACGGTGTGGAACGAAAAACAGCAGGCCAAACGGAAACGGGCGCGCACGTTCGTGCCCGACGTTCTCACGCAAGTCTTGCCGCTCGTTGAACACAAAAGCACGATGGAAGCGGCGTATAGCGCCGCCATCGCCGCGCTCATGCCGCACGCGACCGTTTGGGGACACGCCGCCCTACAAACCCATTTGCGCGACTTGAACGATCTACTCATTCAGGGCCGCGACGCGACAAGCCGCCGCGCGGAAATCGAACAAGCCGTCAGCCGACAAAGCGTCCAAGACGCCGACAGCGAAGCCGAAAAAATGGTCGAGCGTTTGGAGCAAATCCACGACGCCGAAGCCCGCGCGGTTTTCACGCAAAGTTTGGCGCATTTGGAAGGCCGCAAAAACCGTTTGCAAAATATGGAGCCGCTCCGGGAGCGTTTGGAAGCCCGCGAAACGGCGATTGTGGAGGCGCTGCGCGAAGCGCAAGTTACGCTCGCCGACGCGCACTTCATGGGCGTCAAGTCTATCGCGCCCGCTGAAACCGCCGATTTCACAAGCGCCGCGTCGCCCGCGCCGTGGACAAACACCGTTTCGCGGATACGTTGGCAAACCGTGTCCGTGGAAAGCGCCTTGCAGGAAGTCGCGGGCGCAGTTCGCGCCGCTTCGGTTTGAGCGCGGCCCGTGCGAAACGGCGGGTAAAATAGCGGTATGCCGTTCCGCCGCAAAACTGCCGACTCTTCCGACTCCGCCCTGCCGCAAACGCCGGTCAACCCCGCCGATTTGGACGACGAGTTGGTACAAAGCGTGCGCGACACCGTCAAACGCTTGCTCAATGCCAAAGATGCGACCGTGCCCGAAGAATCCGACAAAGCGGAAGCCCAGAAAGCGCTGCGAAAAACCGAGGCGCAAAAGCGGCTTGGGCAAATTTTCAAACTGCCGCCCGCGTGGCACGTCGCCGGACAAACGGCGGGGTGGGTATTGTGGCTGTCCGTGCTGTGGCTGTTCGTCGCGTTCATCATATCGCTGGGAACCGAAGGCGGATGGAGCCGTATGTTGCCCCCGCTACCTGCCCTTACCTTCGGTTGGGCGGGCGCGTTTGCTGTCGGCAAAATCCACGACAAATGGAAAGAAAAACAAACGTGGCTGCCGCAAACGCTCGCGCGGGTTTTGCCCGCCCTTCCTCCTAATACGCCGATGGAAACCGCGTACTGCGACGCGCTGGCCGCTCTTTTTGAGCAGCAGATTAAATGGGGAACCGGCGCGACGCAAAACGTCCTCCACGATCTCAAAACGCTGCTCCATACCGGACGACAAACCACGGCGCGGCGGGCCGAAATCGAGCAGGCCATGAACCACCAAAGCGTGCGCGACATGGAGGATGAGGCCGCGCGACTCGCCGCCCGCGTGGAAGCCGCAACCGATGCTTCAGCCCGCGAGACGCTCAAACAAAGCCTCGTTTTGCTGGAAGCGCGGCTCGCGCGGGCCAAATCGCTGGAACCCTTGCGGCAGCAGCTTGAAGCGCAGGAAGAGGTCATCGGGCAGGCCCTTGCCGAAGCGCAGTCCGCGCTATCCGGCGCGAACTTGGCGCACTGGACGCTCGCCGCCGTTACTGCGAGCAGTGCGCGGGCCGCGCAAACGGCAAGCGGCACGCTGATGGAAACCGCGCCGCTCGCGTATCTGGGCGACACGGTTTCCCGATTGCACCGCCAAACCGAATCGGTAGAGCAGGCCGTGCGCGAAGTCGTTCAAGTCGGCGGTGCGCAAAAACGCGAGTAAAACAGAAATTCGGCGTTTATTCCATGTCGCCGACCGTTGAAAACCAAAACACTATGACGTTTGCTGACCTTGTATTTGTCGTCGCCGATAGGGCGTCCGACGCGATCAACCCGGTTTTCATCGCGCTTATTGCCGAGGAGCCGCTTCTTTTGCGGGCCAAATACGCCCCGGACAGCGGCGAAACCACGCGGCGCGTTTGGCCTGAAACCCTGCGCTTTTGGGGCCGCGCCCTGCTTGGCGTCGGGGTTGCGGTCGTTCTTGCCGAATTGGGCAAAAAACTGCAAATTTGGCCCGGTCACGGCAATTTTCCTTCCGGGCACACCACGTTTGCCGCATCGGCAGCGGCATGTTTGGTCTTGCAGCGCGGCGCGGCGTGGCTATGGTTTACGGTTCCGCTGGTACTGCTTATGATGGCGTCGCTCGTTTACGGACACTGGCACACCGTCGATGAGGTCGTCGCGGCGGCGTTCTTGGGGCCGAGCGTCGCCGTTTGCGTATGGCAGCTTACAAAAAAGCGCGACAAGCCGTCCGCATAAACATGAAGCGGCGCACTTTTTGATACATTTGCGATACATTAATAGACGGATACGATTCACAAAGCGAATTTCATAGTTGCAAAAGCCACTTTTTAATTTGTAATACACCGCAAAACATTCTATTTGTGCGCTTTCCTACTATGGCTTCCACGTTGACAAAGGCGGCGTTTTGGTGGTATACTGTATTCATAGTCAAGTTGACAACGGCGGCGTTTCCTCCAAAAAGGTGGGAAATGCGGTCGTTTTTTGTTTTTGTGGGCGGCATCAAAGGGCGGGTTGGAAAATCCTGTCGCGCTCACTTCCACCGCGTTTGATTTTCCTTTTTGAAAGTGCTATACTTTCGGGAGGGAACCGTGCGGCAAACACCGTTTGAAACCGTGTTTGCCAACCACTTTTCCTTCGACACGCGCAGAACAGGAAACGGGAATTGTATGGCAGAAGGCAGTGCGGCGGAGCGGTTCGCTAAAGCGATGCAGCACAAGATGAACGGCGAATATGATCAAGCCGAAGCGTTGTTCAAATCGGTGCTTGCCGAACAGCCGAACAACGCCGACGTGTATCACGAGCTGGGTTTAACTTATAGTTACCGCGTATTCATCGACGAAAGCATCGAAGCCCTTGAGCGCGCCGTTCGGTTAATGCCCACGTCTACCGTGTTCTTGAACGATTTGGGCAAAACGCACACGATGTACGGCGATTATGACAAAGCCAAGCCCGTCTTCGAGCGCGTCTTGGAACTCGACCCGTTCAACGAAGAAGCCGAAAAAAACCTTCAGTTTTTAGGATAATTTTTTGGCATTGCCTCCTTCGTCCGCGCCCGTTGTTTTTCGCCGCCCCGCCCCGATTGACTGGGCTGTGGCGGCGTTTTTGCTTTTGCTGCCGTGCGTGCTGCTTTTTCCCGCGTTGTTTGGCAATCAAGCGTTTTTGCCCGCCGATTTGCTTGGCGATTTGTACCCGTGGAAAGCGATGGTTACGCAAACCGGCGTTGCGTCAAACGCGGCTGCTCCGTGGAACGTGCTGCGCTTCGACGGTATCACGCAGTTTTACGGCTGGCGCTTGATCGCGGCGCAAAGTCTGCAAAGCGGGCATATTCCTTTGTGGAACCCATACACGTTCGCGGCGGAAGGCACGCCGCTCCTTGCCAATTCGCAGTCCGCGCCGCTGTATCCGCCGAACTGGCTTTTGTTTGATTTGTTTCCCGGTTCGCAGATTTGGCGGGCGTTTGGGCTGTCGGTCGCGTTTCACTTGCTGGTCGCACTGGGGGGAATGTATCGCTTTTTGCGGTCGCTGCCGGTCGGGCGCGCGTCTGCCGTATTGGGGGCGACCGTGTGGGGCCTGTCCGCACCGATAGTTACGTGGCTCGCGCTCCCGACGTTTTTGTGCGTGACGGCATGGCTGCCGCTTCTTTTATGGCTCGTTAAAGTCGCCTATGAAAAAGCGGGCACGCCGCATGGCAGACTTGCCTTAATCGGCGCGGGCGGCGGCGGCGGCTTGGTGCTGCTTGCCGGGCATCTGCAAATGGCGTTTTACGTACTCACCGCCGCGTTTTTCTACGCCGTTTTTTTAGCGTGGCACAAACGGGCAGAAACGCGCACCGCAACCAAACCATCTCCTGCACCGCGCTTCTTTGCACGCTGGGCGATTGGGCTTGTGCTTGGTTTCGGGCTGGCTTTCTTTTTGGCTTTGCCGCAGTTATTGCCGTCGCTGGAACTGTCGCGGCAGTCGCACCGGGCATCGGCGGGTGGGCCGACCGCATCGGCGTACGGCGCGTATGTGGCGAACGCGCTTCCGCCGCGCAATCTTGTTACGCTGCTCGTGCCCGATTTTTTCGGGCATCCCAACAAAAACAACGGACAGTACTGGAACACGAATAACTACGCCGAATGGGCCGTTTACATGGGCGTTTTGCCGCTACTGCTGGCGGGGTTCGCGCTCGCTCTCCCGTGGCGCGGGGCGGCGAAAGCCCCGTTGCCCAAAGAACGCGCGTTCGGCGCGTTCTTGATGGCGTTCGCGCTTTTACTCGCCCTCGGTACGCCGCTCAACGCCGTGTTTTTCTGGGGCGTGCCCGGCTACAACCAAACCGGCAACCCGGCCCGCTGTTTGATTTTGTGGGCGTTTGCCCTCTCAATGCTGGCCGCGCTCGGGCTGGAAGCCATTGGCACATCCGATGTGACCGCGCCCGCGAAGAAACGGGCCGCGCTTATCGCCGTCGCTGTGCCCGTGCTGCTTGCTGCCGTCGGCGCGAGCCTTGCCGCGCAATTCGCAAGCGCCAACCTGCCAAATATCGCCTTCGGCGATTTGATGGCGCTTGCCATGCCCAGTGTGCAGTTAAGTATCGTGTGGCTTGTTTTGTCCATTGGGGCCGTCGTCACTTTATTGCGTCTGCCCGCCGCGCGGCAAGGCGTCGCCCGCGCGGGCTGCATTCTCATTTGCGCCGCCGATTTGCTGGCCTTCGGTTTCGGCTATAATCCGACCACTCCGCCGCAAGCCGTTTTTCCGGTCACGCCCGGTGTGGCGTATTTGCAAACCAATGGCCCAAACGCGCTCATCGCGCCCATAAACCGAGGGTGGAGTTT
Organism: uncultured Armatimonadaceae bacterium; assembly: GCA_964241985.1. GTDB lineage: Bacteria > Armatimonadota > Armatimonadia > Armatimonadales > Armatimonadaceae > CAXTBP01. The sequence goes on from CAXTBP010000028.1 coordinate 11,414, forward strand.
GAGCAACGTGCCGCCCGCGCGGGCCGTTTTCCCGCCCAACACGTTGGGAGCCTACAACCTGCACGATGTCGGCGGCTACGATTCTTTGTTTCCCGGCATGTACAAAACGCGGGCCAAAGACGCCGACAACGGAACCGACGCTTCGCCGCAGGAAAACGGCAACATGGTTTTCGTGAAAAGCGTGCAAGCCGCCACCCTTCAAAACGCCCGCTTCTTGGTGTTTGCGCCCGATGCCGCGCCCGGCGAAACCGACCGGGTGGGCGATTTGCGCCGCGTGTACGCGGGCGCGGACATGGTGATTTACGAAAACCCCGCAGGCCGCGACGTTTCCCGCGCGGGCGTGTCTTCGGCTTTTGCTGCCCCGTATCCGGCGACCGCGTTTCGGCTGGGATTGTGGGCGGGGCTTTTCGCGCTGGGCGGGATGGCTGGGGTTGGGGTTGCTATGAAGATGGCGGCCCCCCTGCCCCCCAATAATGGGGGGTTCTGAAAACACCACTTCCGTCCTACCGCAAAATTCACGGTACAGATGGGCTATTTCAGAACCCCCCATTATTGGGGGGCAGGGGGGCCTAAATCGCTTATCCGACGACTGCCGCCGCAATGTTGGAGGCCGCGCTTTCCACGGCTTCCCGGGCTTCGTCCTCGGTTTGATGGATGGACAGCACCATGTTCAGGCGCGTAATTTCCATCATGCGCGCGATACTGGGCGCGCAGCCGAACAAATGCAGCGACGCGCCCGTGGAGCGCAGAATGCGGCCCGCATCAAGAAGCGCGGCAAAGCCCGACGAATCCATGTACTTGACGCCCCGCATATCCAAAATCACGCCGTCCTCGGCCTCGGATGCGTCGGCGAGCGCGTTTTTCAGGAGCGGGATCGTATTCAAATCGACCTCGCCGCTCGCGCGCACGACACTGACGAACTCGCCCTCCTCGATCACGGTTTCAAGGGCTGCTTCGCTTTCGTCGATGGGAACGGTTTCGCCGGATTGGCTCGCTTCGCTGGGTGTCATCACGGGTACTGGCTTTCTATGATCGCGGGAGTCACAGCGCACTGCGCGCTATGACGGTATGGGCGAATTATACGCGCCGTTTGTTCAAAACGTCAAGAGGAATTTTCGCCCCTATTCCTTCTTTTACGCGCGAAAAACTACGAGGCTTCCGCCAAAAAGCGGCGGAACCGTGCGACAAGCGGCGTTTCTTCGCGCTCCCACTGGTTTTGGTCGTTTTTGACCATTGCGTACAATCCTGCGTTGTCGGGCGTGTCGTGCGCCTTGAACGCGCCCCAGTTGATGTTGTCGATTAAGGGCCACCACGTGTAGCCGATGACGGGAATACCTTCGGCGTTGAGCCGCTGGCAGTCCGACAGGGTTTGCTCCATCCAGTCCAACCGGGCTTCAATCGTTCCGGCTTGATCGGTTTCGGCGATAAGAAGCGGCTTTTTGTACCGCGCCCAATAATCTTTGCTCAACTGATACAAACCGCGATAATGCCCGACCTTGCGCCGGTTGCGCTTGAAATGGATTTCTTCCGTCCACGGGTAATAGTCCAGCCCCAAAACGTCCCAATACCCGTCGCATCTGTCCCAAAACAGGAAGCGTTCGCGGTTTAGGCAATCCACCTTGCTTTGCAGGGCCGGGTCACCCGCGCTGTGGTGCTCGCACACATCATTTTGCATCATGACCGCATCGGGGCGGATTTCGCGGACGCGCTTGACGCTCTCGATAATACCGTCGGCGATATGCTCGGTCATTAGTTCAAAGGCGTCCTTGCGGAACGGATGCCAAAATCCTTCGCGTCCGCAAAAACGGGCGGTAATCAGCGGCTCGTTGAGAATGGTGTACCATTGGACGCGCTCGAACCGCCGCGCGAACACTTCGACGTAATCGGCCAAATGCTTAGCGAAATCGGGCGACGCGAACCCGCCCTGTTCGGCGAGCCAGTCCGGCGTCCCGAAATGGCACAAATCCACAATCGGAATGATGTCCAAATCGTGAATCAAATCCAGCGCGCCATCCACCCAGTTCCAGTCCCACTTGCCTTTTTCCGGCTCGACCCGATGCCACGGAATCCCGTAGCGGATCATGTCGATTCCCAGCCCTTTGGCTTTGAGCAAGTCGGAGGCGAAATACGTATAGTGCTGTGTTTTTTCCAGTTCGTCGATGCGCTTGTTGCCCGATTTCAAGGGAAACCCGCACTCGACGCCCACAATTTTGTGCATAAAGGGGTTAAAAACTTTCTTGACGGCGCGTTCGTCGTCGGGCGCTGCCGTCTACCTATAAATACGGTATTTTTGCCGTGCTTCGTTACCCCTTTACCGACAACCGGCATCTATAAAACCGGTGCAATAAAAACCGCCCGGGTCGCCGTGATGCGTCGGGCGGTTTTCGTCGTCGGCTACCGTTCGACGGTCTGTCGCTCCGTCGTCGGTACGTCCACTCGCTTTTTGAAGATCAGTTGATATTCCAGCGGGGCCGATTGGAGCAGCACGGCCTGCACGAACTCATACCCGTCTTCTTCCATAATTGCAAGTTGGGCGTCGATTTCACCGGCGACATCTTTCCGGCTAAATGCCGACCCGCTGCTCACTCTCCGCGTGGCGTGTTGATAGCGCACCATACCGCTCGATCCCTTCCGTTCATGGGAATTTTATTGCAGGGGCTTCCCACGCATCTGACACGAATACATGGTTTTTGGTTGCGTTCCACGCGCCCTGCCCTTGCCGCTGCGTTGAAAACAAGGTGGTTTGGGTAGCTTAATGAGGCAACTATGGAACTAAATCAACTGCCAGTCGGTGAAATCGGCGGCGAGCGGGCAAAGGCCGCCGTATATCTCGCAGACGCGCTTGCGGGCCTGTATGGGGGCGAACCGACGGTTTCGCCGATTGTGGGCGGGCGACGCGCCGCCCTTGTCCAACTGCGCGTTTTCAATGTCGGCGCGTACCAAGCGCAGCGCAACGATGTCGGCCCGTCGGCAGGCGCGTCGCGGTTGTCCCCGTATCTGCGCCACGGCTGCATCTCGCTCGGCGAAGCAAAGCAGGACGCCCTCAAAAAAATCGGTGGGGCGCGCGCCTATAAGTTCATTCAGGAATTGGCGTGGCGGCAGTTTTGGCAGTTGCAAAGAGAGCGCATCGGTGACCGCGCCCTGAATCATGACTTGGAACAGCCCAAAGTACCGCTCGGCGACAATCCGGTTCCGCCCGAAGTGGAAGCCGGGGAAACGGGCCTCGTTTGCATGGATACCAGCGTTCGCAGTTTGCACAAAACCGGCTACCTGTATAACCACGGGCGAATGTGGCTGGCCGCGTATCTCATCCACCATAGAAAATGCGCGTGGCAGGCCGGGGCGCAGTTCTTCTATCGCTACCTGCTCGACGGCGACCCGGCCTCCAATTCGCTGTCGTGGCAATGGGTCGCGTCCACGTTTTCGCACAAGCCGTACTTTTTCAACCGTGACAACGTCGAAAAATACAGCAAGGACAGCGATACGGGCGACACGTACTGCACGCACTGCCCCGCCGCCAAAAACAACACGTGCCCGTTTGACGCGCCGTATTCGGTGCTTGGAAAGCGACTCTTCGGTTCAACCTATGACAACGAAAACGGCTACGCCCCCAGCGGAAAAAGCGGTGGCAGAGAAAGAGGCGCAACTGGAAAAAACGGAAACCGTGGTGATATGGCTGCACGGCGACCATTTAAGCGCGGCTAACCCCGCCCTTGCAAACTACCCCGACGCGCCCGTCGTGTTCGTGTTCGACGAGCCATTTCTCAGTTCCGCGAAATTGGCATTTCACCGACTGTTTTTCATCTACGAAAGCGTGCTGGACGTATTTGCATCGCGCCCGCCGGGAACCTGCTCCATCGTGCGCGGAACCGTGGTAAACGAGGTCGTAGCGTTCGCCAAAGCCCGCTCCGCCACGCACATTGTCACCACCGATACGATTGGGGATCGGTTCGCCGAATATCTAAACGAATTGGAAAATGAGGGTTTCGCCGTCGAAGCCCTGCCGGTCGCCTCGCTGATTCCGCACGCGGACGGGGCGCGCATCCCCAAGCGGTTTTCGGTTTGGTGGCGTGATGTAGAAACCGCCGCCTTCAAGCCCGAATGAAACCAAGAGTAACAAAATTGGCTGCGTCAAGCCCGACTGCGGCCCGGCTCCTTTATTTGTTAGCGGCGTCAAGAAAAGCGGTTAGCTTTGCCAATAACGCCGTTTCGTTTTTAACTTCGCACTCCCAAACCGTCAAAACCTGCCATCCGCCTTTTCCAGTTCCGCCCTTGCTTGGGTCTCCGATACGGCGTTTCGCCCTAAGAAGATTGACTTTCGTTCAGCAGATCAATTACCCCCAACGGTTAGTTTGGGGCAAACGTTGAAGACTTCGCTTTCGTCATTGCCTGCCAGTGGCGGAATGAATGCCCAATGGGTAACACCGTACAAAGGTTCGCGCAACAACTCCCCTTCCGGCCCGTAAGTTTGGCGAAGCGTCACAAAATGGTTCTGCGGTATGAAAAGGCCGCTGTCTACAAAATGCGCGCCGCGCAACAAGACGGCAGTATTGACCGGTGGCTTTTTATCCACAACCGCCGCCCAAAATGGGTTTGTCGATTTGTTGTTCTTTTTGTTGTCCACGGTTTTTATCCTTCGCTTACATAGTTGTTATCCACAAAACCGATACGGACTCCACGGTTCGCATCGTAACCGGCAAACGCGCGGCAGGGTTTACGATCAAATCCAGTTTCGGCACGGTGTTCAGCGACCGAACCAGAGCGAGGTAGAAATTGTTCTGTAATGCGCCCGCAACGCCCCATTCTTTACGGATAAAGGAAATCGCGCCCCGAGCCTCCCGTAATCCCTTCACCTCCACGGCGACCAACCGACCCGGAAAGGTAACGCGAAAATCAAAGCCAATTCCGAACTTGCGCGTGTCTTCCAAGCCCGCGCCGTGAAACTCCGTCAGACCGGGAAATTGCGCGGCGAAAAACGCCTCGGCTTCTTCACCCGTGCGAATGCGGGCGGCAAAGGGCGTGTCGTCGTTAGAAAGTTCGGTGTCCAGCGCAACCTCGTCAACCGGCGCGGTATACAAGGCGACCTCGTTGCTTGCGGTTGCGGGCGACAATAGGGTTTGCACGATATAGAGCATTGCCGCTTCACTCGTTTGGTCGTAAGCCGCGATTACGTTGGCCCGAGAACGCAAAATAGGCCGTTGATACCAGCCTTTTCGCACATGAGAACAGTACGGGTCAAAAGAGTCGCGCATATTCTTGATGGTGGACGCTTTTACCCCTAACCGATTCCCTAACGTTGCAAAGGCTTCTTTGGTATTTTGGAAGCCAAGCGCCGCCACGCCTTTGCGGTCGAACTTGGAAAGAAAAAAGGCGACGACAAGGGCTTTTTTGTTGGCTTCGCTCATGGGCGACAAAGGGTTTGCAGTAGACATTTTCGCATACCCATTGACCGAGGCTTCATGCAAATCCTCTTATGTTGTTTGGTTTGCTTTTCGCCGCGCCTGTGCTATCACAAGCCAAAGGAGAACCACCTATGGCAAGTGAACTGCGGCAAAAACGCATTGCGCTCGGAGTGTGCACCAACTGCGGCGGCGCGCGCACGGGCGAGGGATACACCAAGCAAACCTGCGGCCCATGCACCCAAAAACTGCGCGACAAGTCCCGTAAATGGCGAGCCGCCCATCCCGAAGAGAACGCCGCGTATCTAAAAAAACGGTATCACGCGCGAAAAGATGCCGGGCTTTGCGTCAGTTGCGCCAAACCGCGCCGTGAACGCGAAAGCACGGCGCACCAATGCGGCGCGTGTGCCAAAACCCAGCGCGCCGCCAATGCCGCGCATCAGCAACGCGAACGGAATAAACGGTGGGGCTATGAAGAAGGTGACGGGCGACAGGCAAAAAAATACCCCATCGGCGCGGCGTCCACCGCCAAACGTGAGGGTGGGGCGTGGTACTTTGTTTTGCCGCTTGATACCCCGTCCTACGACGCCATTCAGGTTATCCGCAAACGCTACCGCGACGCCGAGTACAAGGCCGGGCGCGAACCCTTAACCCACCAAAACAGCCGCTTGGTACGCGAAATCATTTTGCGCTACGAACCGTCCCGCGCAGGCGTTAATCCGCGCAAACACCGTTTGATTACCGATTGGAAACTGAATTTGAGTTTGGACGGGCGCACGCGGGCGATTGTCCAGCGCCACGCCGCCAAAACCTTCAACGGCAACCTATCGGCCACCCTCCGCGCCATGCTCATTCAGTCGCAGGGTTTCCGCCGCGCTTTCACAGGCCGGGGATATTAGGAAAGAATTGGCCCCCCTGCCCCCCCATTATTGGGGGGGCAGGGGGGCCAACCGTCGCCTTTTCTCTCCGCGCCCGTATCCCAACCTGTAACGCTGACTGTGCGAGCGAGCGGCGCAGGGCGCGAAAAAGCGATTCGTCGTGCCCGTGCAAAACCGGGGCCGACGGAACGTAGACGCCGACGCCTTCTTTTCGGCGCAAACACGTTTGGAAAAAAGCGTAGTCTTCGGCCTGCGGCAAAACTTCGTCGTAGGGATGGGCTTGCCATAACGCCCGGCGCGTCGCCATGTTGCAGCCCAAAACGGTCACAAGATGGGCATAGCGAACGGGCGCGGCGTTTGGGCAAAAGGGCCGCATCGCGCGTTCAAACGCGGCTTCAAGGGGATTGTGAACGCCTTCCGGCAGAACTTGACGGCCCCACGTCAGCGCGACGGTCGAATCGGAAAACGGCGACAATAATTCGTGAAGCCAAGTGTCGCCAATAGGCAGCGCGTCGCCGGACAAGCGCACGATAAATTCGCCCCGCGCTATTTTCGCGCCTGCGTTATGGGCGCGGGCATAGTTGAAGGTTGCGCCGGGAATTTTCACCAAGCGCACGCCGGGCGTTTGCTTGATTAAATTGAGCGCGCCGTCGGTTGAGCCGGAATCCACAACGATGATTTCCGGCACGTTTGGCGTTTGGGAAAGGAGAATCGGCAGGCTGCGTTCCAAAAACGCCCGCTGGTTCTTGGTGATAACGACGACGCTTGCGCGGGGCGACGGGCTTGCGTCGCCCCGCGCGTCGCCCGGTTTAGTCGTCGTCGTCCTCTTTTTTGCGGGGCGCGGTAGGTGCGGTCGATTTTTTGCCCGGTTTCGCCGTTGCGCGGGGGCGGTCGTCTTCGTCTTCGTCGTGCGCGACAGCGGCGGGCATGGCCTGACCGCTGGCGGCAAGGAGGGCGCGGCGCACGGGCGCGGGATACGGGGCGTTGCCTTTGCCGTCGCGCCACAGTGCCCGGTTCAGGGCGTCCTCGTCATCGACCGTCAAATGGTCGTAGCCGGAAAAGTCGATTTTATTCATGCGCGCGGCATCCGCGACTTTGGCGACATTTTTGGCCTGCAAATCGATTTGGGCAGGCAAAACGGTGTACGCACTGAGTTCCGGCGTCTTCATGAACGAGTTGTACATCGGGGTCGCGCCCGCGTCGTATTGGCTCATGGGTTTGAGGCCCAAAATGAGTTCCATCGTGCGCAGGAGCGAGGTCGTCGTGTAAAACGTGCTGTCCACCACGCCGCGCTTCACATACGGCGAAATTACGAGGGCGGTCGTGCGGTGCGCGTCCACGTGATCCGGGCCGTTTTGCGCGTCGTCCTCGATGACAAAAATCGCCATTTCTTTCCAGTATTTGGATTTGGAGCAAGCTTCGACAATCTTCGCCAGCCCTAAATCGTTGCTGGCAACGGCGGCTTTGGGCGTAAACGCGCCGACTTTCGTGCCGTTCGTGTGGTTTTCGCCGAGCGACATCACCATAAAGGCGGGCAAACTGTTTTTGGCCTCGAAAGCGTGGAGTTCCTCGATAAACACATCGGCCTTGAGATAGTCGCGGTTCGCATTGCGGCCCTTTTGCCACGCCGCCGAAGCGTGCCCGACCAAACTGGTCGCGCCATCGGCGGATTCCAAATCGGAGGCGGCGGGCGGCGCGTCCGCGTTTTTGGCCGTCACCTGCTCGCCATACGAGCGGTACGACAGCCCCTTCTCCTTGCACCGATCCCAAATATAGCCGGACGGCGGAACCGTCACGGATGGGCTTGCGGGCGGGTCGCCCTTTTTCCCATACGAAACCGGCCACGTTCGCTGGGTAAAATCCGACACGAGCGCGCCGTCGCTCCACGGGTGACCGTCGGCGGAGACTTCGCCGTTGCAGTACACGTTATCGAGGAGGACGTACTTTCGGGCCAAAGCGTGTTGGTTGGGCGTTACAGTTTCACCGAACAGGGTGTAGTTCGGGTCGCCGTTGCCAATGGGTTTGCCGGTCGCGTCCTTCATATCGCCGTAAACTTGGTCGTACGTCCTATTCTCCTTAATAATGTATAAGATGTGCTTAATCGGAGACGGGTCGCCCAAGCGTGATGGAATCGGATTGGTTCCCGGCGCGGGGGCCGAAACCGGGTTGAGCGCCATGCGGTCGGTTTGATACGGCGAATTTTGCGCGACCTGCTTGGAATACTTCGCCAATGCGTCGGGTGTGGGCACGTCGAGGACGGACACCATGCCACGGAGCATCGTGCCGATATAGCGGAAGCCGGGATTGGACTGCGTTTCGGGCGTAACCGGCGTGGATACCGGATTAGGAACCGTGCCCATGCCCTTGCCGGACGCGATCAAAAGCCGCTTGCCGTCGGGAAGCGCGCACACGTTTGTGGGATACCAGCCGGTCGGGATAAACCCCTTCACGCGGCTGCTGCCCGGAACCGAAACGTCCAAAACGGCGACATCGTTGTTATCCGAGTTTGCCACATACAGCGTTTTGCCATCCGGTGACAGGGACAGCGCACAGGGTGTGGCTCCGGGCGGGGCCTGCGGCGTGACCGTCAGGTGAACGCGCTCAAGGGCGCGTCCAGTTTGCGCATCCAAAACTTGAACATCGTCGTCGTTACCACAGGACACGAACACGCGTTTATTGTCCGGCGCGACAAGCAAATCGTTGGGATGGCGGCCCGTTTTCCACGTTTGCAGAACGTTGAGGGTTAGGCCGTCCAAAACTTCGATGGCTTCGCCGCCCCACAGTGCGACAACCACGCGCCCATCCGCGCCGACGCGGAGTGCGTAGGGCCGCGTGTTCGCGCCGGTCGGTCGCTTGGTGAGGAGTTTGCCGTCGGGCAGGCTGACAGCGAGAATCGCGTTCGCACCGGTATTGGCGACATACAACGTTTTCCCGTCGGGCGATACGCCCAGCCCGCCTTGAAAGACGTTTTTGGCCTGCGTGACTTCGAGCGTTAGGGGCGCGTCCTTGCCGAACTTGCCGTCGGCTTCCCGCGTGAACACATGAACGGTTTCGGACGCCCCGCCGCCCGCGTAGACCGTTTTGGAATCCGGCGACCATGCGACCCCGTTCCAGCCGCGCCCGATAGGCAGCGATTGCGTGATTTTGCCGGTTTCCGTGTCGATGATTTGGACGGCGTGAATATTGAAGCCCGCGCTGACGAGGGCCAGCGTTTTCTTGTCGGGCGACAGGGCCGACCCGATGAGCATATCGCCGGACGCGAACTCGGATGTTCCCGCCGGTGTGATTTTCCACCCGTTCGCCAAGCGGACGGTGTTGGGCTGGCCTTCCACGGGGCCGGGTTTGATGAGTACCGGAGCGACAAGTTTCGCGCCGACAGCGGCAGTCGCGGCAACTGCGCCGACCAGAAGTGCGCCAAGAACGGGCGACAAAGAACGAGAAGCGGTTTGTGTCACGGGGGATACCTGTTTTCCTCAGTGAAATGATACCGCACCGTGCGCCGAGCGATATTAAGGCGGTGTTAAACCCGTTGGATTAATGGAGGCCGTGCGGTTGTATACCGGGCCGTTCACGGCACGGACAAAACCCACTGTATAATGCCACCAAGCGCAATCTGCGAACTTTATTCGCTTCGTTTGCGTCCTTTATGCCGAACGCTTTTCTGTCTTTCAGGAGTTTTTGATGCGATTGCCCGTGCCGGTTGCTTCCACTTTGCTGCTCGTTTCCCTCGCCGCTCTTTTGCCCGCCGTCTACGCGCAAACGCCGCCTGCTGCCGTCGGTGCAAGCACCGCGCAGGCCGCGCCGGTCGAAACCGCTGCCCTGTCGCCGTTCAAGGAGCAGGTAACGGCCCATTACGCGACTTGGGATGCGGACAAAAACCGTGAACTGTCGCAGGGGGAACTGGACGCGGCTTGCGCCGATTACAAAATTACCGGGCCGGAAGCCGCTGCCCTTGCCGCGATCAAGCGGGCGTCGCGGGCCAAAACGTCGGCCCTTGTTTTGCCGGTTTCGCTGGACAAACTGAATGAAATGGCGTCCGTTGCCGTGCCTAAGTCCGGGTCGCCTGTGACCGCAACGACGCCGCCCAACGTGAACCGGTTCTTTGGTGAGGCGAGCGCAAAAATTTCCAAAACCAAGCGCAGTCTGTTTTCGTCCGACTGCCCGCCCCGGTTGGATGCCGTGCGGCAGGGGAAACTGGGCGACTGCTTTTGCCTCGCCCCGCTGGGCGCGATGCTCGCCCGTGACCCGCAGGAAGTCGCCAAACGCTTTCACGCCGATCCGAAAGACCCCGAAAAATACGAGGTGACGATTGGAACGCACGTGATTCCCGTGATGCTTCCGACCGATGCGGAAATCGCTCTATCGGCAACGGCACGCAACAACGGCGTATGGGTCAATTTGTACGAAAAAGCCGTCGGGATTTGCCGCAACGAGGCCAAGCCGGTCGAAAAACGTACGGTTTCCCCGTATGACGACGTGACGCGCGGCGGGTCGGCGGGCACGATGCTGTCCTTACTTACCGCGCACAAAATCGAGCGGTTTTCGTGTACGTGGGCCAAAAAATCCAACGTTCCGCAAACCGAGCGCGACGAAAAACTCAAAACATTGCGAACCGAACTCACGACCACGCAGAAAGCCAATTTGCTGATGACGTGCGGCACGAACAAAACCAAAACGCCCAGCATTACGCCCAATCACGCCTACGCCATTTTGGGCTACGACGAAAAAACCGACGCCCTCAAACTGTGGAACCCCCACGGCGACAATTTCACGCCTAAAGGCGAGCCGGGAAAAACCACCGGCTACGTCCGCAAAGACGGCGTTTTCTCTATTCCGATTAATGACTTCGTAGACATTTTTTCGGGCGCGGCGTTTGAGCGCGCCGAACCCGCACCGGCGGAAAAATAACCGGCGCGAAAAGAGCGTTCATTGGACGAGCGGGATCTTGAAACAAAGGACAGGCTGGGACGAACGGCTTTGCTATGGGCGGCGTGGCTGCACGGCCCCGACGAAACGCGCCGCCTATTGGATTTGGGTGCTTGTATTGAAACCACCGACAGTTACGGATGGACGCCTTTGACGGTCGCGGTTCGGGCCGAACAAACCGAAACGGTGCGCCTGTTGCTTGCGCGCGGGGCCAGCATTCCCGCCACGGATGTTTACGGTCAAACCGTGCTGACGATGGCGCTTGGGCGAAAGTTGACCGCGATTGCCCAAATGCTTGAAGCGCACAGGGCCAAAGAACCCGCCCTCATTGTACAAGCGCGGCAAAACGGGATTGATGCCATTCCCACCGTAGATCTTGAAAAACGAAAATCGCGCTTTGAACCCGGCGAGCGCGTTTTCTTCTGGATCGGTGTCAGCCCACTCACAGATGCGCCGATCCCCAAAACACTTTGGAACACAACGTGGCTTCATATCACGGAGCCAAACGGAACGTTGCGAACCGAACGCGGCATTTGGCCGATGGACGGCTGCATGGAGCGCGGTTGGATGGGCGGTTGTGGTTTGCGCCGACCCGACCCGGAACCGGGCGTTTACAAAGTGGTGTTTGAATTTGCCGGGTTAAAAACCGAGCCGGTAAAAATAACGGTCGGAAGCAGCGCCGACAAATAAGTCGAGAGCATCGACTTTCCCAAACGCTAACCGTTCTTCCGCCTATGCCGCTATTTCCACCGGAACGAGGGGCGCGAGCCGTTTGGCGGTGGCAAAGCCTGCCCGTTTTCGTCGTTTTCGCGCCAGTCTACCGCCTCGGGTTTGAGCCATTTGACGTGCCCGTCCACGAAAGCATAGTTGCAGCCCCCGGCGTGCCGTTTGCCGCCCTGCAAACCGACGACGGTTGCGCCGTCGTCCAAAAAGTAGCCCGGCCCCTTACTGTTTTCGTCCAACACGTCGGGGGCGTGCACGCAGTAGCGGGTCGCGGTTTCCTGATTCGGATGCTGGATAAAATGGATTTCCGTAAGGAAAACCGTTGCTGCAGGGTGGCGTACGTCGCCTTCCCGAACCAACGGCTCACTGTTTACCCAAGCGAGATTGATATTGCCGTTGGCGGCGTAGCCAAACACCGGCTCGCCCTCCACGGACAGTGGCAACTTATCGGGCAGGGCGCACGACGGGCAGCGGAACACGTCTTTGCTCGTGACAAGCGGCTTGATCTGGGCGAACCAGTCGTCGCGGGTCATGCCGCTTTCGCTGGAATGGGGCAAAATGCCGTCGTTGTCTTGGGCGTATAAAAGCGACGCGGCGGCGAGTTGGCGCAAATTCGACGCGCACGCCGTCCGTTGTCCGTTATTGCGCGCCGTGAAAAAGACCGGCACAAGGATCGCCGTCAAAACCGCGATAATGCCGATAACAACGAGCAGTTCCGTTAAAGTAAAACCGCGCTGCCTATGCCGCATACAATTATCTCCCGATGCGTTCCACAACTTGGATAGTGAACACAAATCAGACCCCGGCAGGTAAACTTTGGTTGCGGCGCTCCCCGATTTTCGTAATGGCAACCGCAAGGCCGGTCGGCGGGTCAGAATCACCGGGAGAAAACGAACGTGGAAATGCTTGGAGTTTCTGGATTTGTCTTTATCGGGTTTTTGATTTTGCTTTTTTATTTTGGGGTTCGCGCCATAGTAAGCGGCGTGGCGGAATTGCGGGCGAACCGAAAACTGCCGGATGAAACGCACCCGGTTCGCGTGGTCGCCAAACGCCCGGAGGTGAACGGCGGAAACGGCGCATACACGTCAACCACCTATTACATAACGTTCGAGGACGAAAGCGGCGCGCGGCTTGAATTGACCGTGGCCGGTGCAACGTATGGGCAAATCGCGGAAGGCGACCGGGGAACGCTTTGGCATCAAGGGACGTGGTTCAAAGGCTTTACGCGCGCCGTTTCTTAAACCACCGCGCTCCACGCCAGCCTGCAACGTGCCCCTCGTAAAAATCGACGAAGACGGTTAGACCCCATGCTTCTTCGTAATGGAAGCCCAAAACGAAATCCGTGGTTTTGGTAGGGCCGTCCGAAATCGAGGAAAGTCGGTAGTTTTCGGTTAATCGATTCACGCTTTGCCGCGCGATACGCTCCGAGCGCGGCAATGCTTCCATCAAAGCGGGAAGGTTTCGCAGCCAGTCGGGGTTGGGTGCGCCGTTTACGTCTTTTGCGTAGATCGCCACCGCTTTTTCGCCGACTTCAATCGCGCCCGACCAGCGACGGAAATCCTTTGTGAACGTGCCAAACGGCGTTTCGGTCGTTTCTATGGGCTGCCGTTTTTGCCAAAAGCCTGCAAGGGCGGCCCAAGCGATTGCCGCCAAAGAGAAAAGCAGCAGCAAAACCGGGGTAGCGAACAAAACAACGCAAAGCGCAATCGCGGCCCAGTCTGTCCAGTGCATAAAAAATTGTACCGGCGCTACTCGCAGTCGGCCCACGTAAAACGCCAGTCCGGGTCGGCGAGGCGGATTTGCGCGATGGAGCGCACCAATCGGCTGCCGTCGTGGGAAAGATAATGAAGCAAGTCAAGGCCCGTGCGCTCGTAAGGGTCGCCGAGTAGCGGCGCGTCGGTCGCGCCTGCCAAAAGAGCCGCTTCTATGCGCGTTGTCCACGGCGCGTTTTCGACTTGTCGTATCAAATCGCCGGGGTCGGGCGGCCCCTGCATCGCGCCGACGAACGACACGAACGGCGGCGGGGCGGGGTTCCATTGCCGCGCCAAATGCAGTGCGGTGGCCCGCGAAATGTGCAGCGCATCGGCGGGCGCGTTTGGGTGTTTGCGGGCCAAGCGGCGCACCGAAGCGCGTTTGCTTTGCAGCAGGCGCGCGATTAAATCCGGCGGGCTTTTGGGATGGACAGCCATTTCCGGCTCGTATTTGAGCGCCTTTTCCACAATTTCTTTGAGCAGATCGCCCGTTACGGACGGATGCGCCATGACGGCCCGCTTCATGATATCGCTCACATCTCTCGTATTGTAGGCGGGGTCACGGAGCAAATCGCGCAAATCGTCGGGCGTCGCGCTTAAACGCAAAGCGCGCGTTAGGCATTGCCAGTTTCTTAGCTGCGGGTCGATGCGTCGCAAAAACGCGCGCTCGTCGCGCGAATCGGGCGCGGGCGTCCAGCCAAACCAAGCGGCGAGCGGATCAATAAACGGCAAAGCAAAGGCGGATTCGCGGGGCGTTATACCTGCCGCCCAGAGTGGCGCAAGCCCGACTTCGACCAAATCACTGTGCGCGTCGCGGTCGTCGCCTTCCAAATCGCTGTAATCGCCTTTGATGTAACCCGCGCACACGCCGCGCCAATAGATGGTTATCGATACACGGGTTTCTTTCGGCGTAAGGTATTCCGACGAAAGCGAAACGTGCAGCCGTGCCGCCAACCATTCAAAACGGCCTCGCGCGATTTTTCCCTCACCCGCCAAAAGGCGAACAAAGAGCAAAGGGGCGTCTGCATTTTTAAGAAGATAATTCTGCGCCTTTGCGCTCAAATCCGCAAGAAAGTTCGGCTGCTCCAAAAGCACGAAGGGCAAAACCGGGTTCTGACAAACCGCCGTCGAGATTGGCGGGGGCGCTTCAAGAAGGCGGGATAGGGTTTGCAGCGGCGTGTTCGGGTGCAGGGCTGCCGCGTTCAAAAGCATCCATACGGGCTTGTCTCTTAAAGCGGTGTCACCGCTATTTTGCGCGTACTTTGCTTGATGCGCGAAGGAAAAGGCGTCGTCAACAAATCGCGCGAGGGTTTCGCCGGGCGTATTCGGGTCTTCGGCGACGGCGCGTTTTTCGCGCCATTCGGGCGTTTCAAGGGCTATCAGTCCGGCCCGCTCTTTCGCTTCCCACGGCGTTTGGATCATCGCCAGCGCATGGGGGCGGCGGGCAAAAGCCACCAAAAAGCATAGGTAAACGAAAGCGCGGCGACAATCAAAGCACCAACGGTGAACGGAGTTCGGCGACGGTCTACGCCGACGGCGGCGAAAAGAAGCGAGAGGATCGTTGCCGCCGGGCAGGTAATCTGCAAAAAATTCCCCGCGCCCGTTCCAATGTATGCGCGAAACATGTCGTCGCTGCTTCGGGCGGATAAAACGAGCCATGTGCCGCAACACGTCGGCAGAAGCGCAAGCGCCAAAGCGATGACGGCAAGGGAATTGGCTTTCATAAAAATCAACCTCGCTCGACCGTGGAATAGTTCACACTCGTACCCGATTTCGCCGCAGAATGAAACAAAAAAGAGGCATTTTCGTCCATACAGGCGGTTTATTGCGCCAACGGTCGGCCCCGCCGACAAAAAGGCTGCTTGAAATTTTTCACAGTTTGGTTTAACACAAGAAGGAATTTTTTCGTTTCCTTCCGAAATACATTCCGGTGCGAAAGGAGTGCCTAATGCGCTTGACCGGTGGTTTTAGTATGCGTTTTCCGTTTCGGCAATATGTTCCACATTGTATAGTTTTTTCCGTGATACTGGCGGGTATCCTGACCGCTTCGGGCTGCGGCAGCGGCAGCGGCAACCCGGGCGACGATAATGGGGGCAATAATGGCGCGACGCCCACCCCGTCGGCGACGGCCAGCGCTTCGCCCACGCCCAACGCAAGCCCCGTCGTTGTAACCACGCGCGTCGTGTGGGGGCCGCGTTCGCGCCAGTCCGTGCAAACCAACGCCGTCGGCGGTACGTCCTCCGCGCTTTCCGGTGTGCTGACCTTGTCGCCGCTGGGCAGTTCGACGCCCGCGCTGACCATCAATGTGGACAGAGGCGTTTTGAATGGCCCGCAAGACTATTCGTCCGCTCCGAACACGATTGTGCCCGGCATCTACACGCTGAACGCCACCTTCTACGCCCAAGCCAATCGGCAGGGCGCGATTGTGGGAACCGCGCAAGCCTCGGCGACCGTGCTCGGTAACGGAACCCTTTCCACCACGGTTGCAACTGTGGGCCGCGTGCAAAGCGTGGTACTCACGACCGGAACCGGCGCGGGCGGTTTGCAAACCGTACAAGTCGGCCAAACCGTTGACATTGGCTATTCCGCCCTTGATGCCGCAGGCAATGTGCTTGCTGTAACGCGCGGATCGGCCTTTGTTTCCGTCGTTCCCAACACGAACACCGATGGAACCAAAGATACGGTAACGCGGGCGACCGCAAGCGCGGAAAGCGTAACCGGTGTGACGCCCAACCGCGCCACCGTCGTGGTGAGCGTCGATGGCGTCAACAGCGCGCCGACGCAAATCGTTGTTCGGTCGAGCGCAAGCATCGTCGTGACGCCTCCCGGCGCGAGCGGCGGAACCGTATTCGTCGGTTTGGGCTTGTCGCAAACCTTCAACGCGACCGTTACCAATGACGGCACAGGCAGTTTGAGCGGCGTGACATGGCAGATCGTGCGCAACGGGGTGGGCGATGACGGACAACTGGGCGGCAGGTTGAGCACGGCTGGCCCGTCGCTTTCCACGACCTTTACGGCAACCTCGAACTCCGCCAACCAAACCAACGCTTCCAACACGTATTTCCTGCGCGTCAAAAGCGTCTTCGACCCCGACGTGTTTGTGGACGTTCCGATTACCATTCAAGACGGCACGCTGCCGATCATCGTGAACTAACCCAAGGGTTAACCTCCAACCTCCCGGCTACCATGATGCGACCCTCCATGTTAAGGAATCCTTTTATGAAACCTTCCGCGCAAGCGGTGTCTTTTTCCGCCGTACTTGTCGCTGTTTCGTCTGCGGCCCTGTTCCTGTCCGGCTGCGGCAGTGGCGGCTCGTCCGCTCCCGTTTCCGGCACACCGTTCTCTTCGGGTGGCGGTACAGTATCGTCCGGCGAAAGCCGCGCCAAAGGCGAAATCTCGTTCACGGTCAAATGGCCCGAAGCGACCACGCGCCTTATTCCCGCCGCGTCGAATAGTATCAAAGTAACGTTGATACGGCTTGATTCCACGGGCGCGCCCGTCGATGACGGCGTGACCCAAACGCTGGCCCGCCCCGCCGCCGGTCAACCGCTGACGGTTACGGCACGCTTTACCGGCCTTTTGCCCGGTAACTATATTGCGACCGCCCAAGCCTTCCCGACCGCGACCGCGACCGGAACCGCGCAGGCGTCCGGCCCGGCTTCGACCGCGACCGGCAGCGCGTCCCGTCCCGTAACCGTGACCGGTGGTGTGAACCCCGCGCTCACGATCACGATGGGCACGACGATTACCAGTTTTACGGTCACGCCGCAAACCGGGCCGTCCTTGCGGGCGACCGATACGCGCGTCTTCACCGCTGTTGCGACCGACGCCGACGGCGCGAGCGTCCTTATCGGCCCGTCGATTACGTGGCGGCTGAGTTCGCCCGGCCCGTTCAATTTGACTGCGAACGGAACGACCGCGACGCTTACCTACACGGGTGGCCCGCTGACTTCCAACCAAACCGCGACCGTGATCGCAACCGATTCGGAGACGGGCCTTTCGTCCACGGCGACCGCGACGTTTGTGGTTGCCGGGCCGGTAAGCCCCGCCGTAACGTGGGGTAAGTTCCACGCCAACGCGCAAAACACTGGTCAGGCCGTGCAAACGCCCGGCTTCGTGAACGCGGTAGGAAATAGCATTCCCGGCTTCCCCAATGCGACGAACGCCCAAATCGAGTTTTCGTCGCCCGCGATTGGCACGAACGGCACGATTTACGTTGGTGCGAACGACGGCAATCTGTACGCCTTTACGCCGTCGGGCACGAAAAAATGGGCGTTCCAAACCGGCGGTTTTATCGAGTCGTCGCCGTCCATCGGGCTTGACGGAACCATCTATTTCGGTTCGCTTGACGGCACGGTGTACGCGCTCCGCGACAATGGAACGTCCGCGAGCACCGTTTGGACGCAGGCTGCCGACGGCGAGGTCTTCGGTTCGCCGACCATCGACAACAACGGCTACTTGTACATCGGTTCCTCGGGCAGCGGCAGCACGCTGTATAAAATGGACGCCTTAAGCGGCGCGATTATATGGCAGTACACCGAGCCGACCGACGGAATTCAAGTTGCGCCCGCGCTCAACCAAGCGCAAACGCTCGTGTATTTCGGCAGTTTGGACAATAATGTCTACGCCGTGGATACCGCGACCGGTCAGCGGCGCTGGGTATCGGCGACGACCGCGCCCATCTTCTCGTCCTCGCCCGCCGTCGCAACCGTGAACGGCGTGGAAACCGTGTACATCGGATCCCTGGACGGCTTCTTGTACGCGCTCGATGCGAACGGTGGCGGCACTCTGTATACCTACAACGCGGGCAACCCCATTTTTACCTCGCCCGCCGTCGCGGCGAACCCCAATCTTGGCGGGGCGGTCGTCGTGTATTTCGCCACATTTAACAGCACTGACCTTTCGGGCAGTAAAGTGTTCGGTATCTCCGCCGCCCCGCTGGCCGGAAACCCGCCCCCTCGACAAACGCAAGCGGTGTATTTTTCACAACTTTACGCGGCGGGATTCACCTCGTCGCCCGCCGTTTCACCGGACGGAACCCGTGTGTATTTGGGCTGCTACGACGGCAATGTGTACGGTTTGAATAGCGCGAACGGCAATCCGATCTTCGCGTTCGCAACGCCGACCGTGCCCGTGGGAACGCCGCCCGAACAGTTCGACTCGTCGCCCGCCCTCGCGCCGAACGGCAACATCTATGTCGGCGGCATTAGTGGAAACCTGTACGGAATTCGGTAATCGTTTGCAGACGCCGTATCGAACCAACGCTGCCTTTTGGGGCGGTGTCGGTTCGGGCCTATCTTGATTTGTTTTCGTTTCATTTGTTTAGGTGTCCGTTTTAGTATCTGTGTTAATCTGTGTTAGTTAGTCACGGAGCAGGAAATCTTATGAATTCTTCATTTAGTTCCGGTCACCGAACCGCTCTTTTTGCAGCGCGAAAGCGCACCACGGCCCTTGCCGCCGTGGGATTGAGCGGCGCGGTTGCCGTTTGTGTTTTAAGCCTTCCGGGCGGCGCGCAGGCGCAAAGCAAAGGGGGAAGCCCTCGCGCGCCGTTCGTGCCGCCCGGGCGAAAGCCCGTGCTGTCACCTCCGGTTAAAGTGCCGACACCACGTCCTGTGGTTGGCGTTCCCCTTGCCGGATCGCGGGAAAACACGCTGCGCGAAGCCCTTGTCGCGTACCAGTGGCAGCTGGCGACCGGCGTCAACGGGGAGAACGCGAATACGACTATGGCTTATTTGAAAGCGCTGCCGCAGCGCGACGCGATGCCCGTGACCCCGCTCAAGGAAACTGCGGGCGGCGGACAACCCGGGGGCGGCGTCAGTACGTTCGCTACCCGCGTCAATATCGGCTCGACCAAAGGCCCGTGGGAATTTCTCGGCCCACAAGGAATCGCTTCCCCGCTCGATGGTATGAGGAACTTGGTAAACCCGCTTATCGGGCAGACTAATGTATCCGGTCGCGTCAATGCGGTCGCTTACGACCCGCTTTCAAGCCAAGTCGTCAATTCGGTAACCGCGCCCGAAATTTTTTATATTGCGACCTCCAACAGCGGCGTATGGCGCTACAACTCGACGGCGAATACCCCCGTCCCGCCCACCCCGTCAACCGCCCGCCCATATTTGAGTTACGGACGGTGGGAGCCACTTTCCGACGGCACGACCTTCCCGATTTTGGAAACGTCGGCGATTGCCGTGCATCCCACCCGGCGCAATACGTTGTTCGCGGGAACCGGCGACTACCCGGGCCGCCAAAGTTTTAGCTACGGCATCGGTATCATGCGCTCGACCGACGGCGGCAAAACATGGCTCAACGTCGGTAACGGCAACCCGAATTCAACGCCCGGCACGGTTCCCCCTGTAACAACGACCCCCGCGAACGCGCCGATTATGGAAGGCACGTCGGTCAGTTCGATTGTTATCGACCCGGTCAACCCCGACCTCATTTTGGTGAGTACGGGACGCGGCAACCCCGGTCGGCAGGGCGCGCTTTGGCGCTCCACCGACGGCGGCAACACGTGGGCGGAAGTTACGCCGACGGGCTTTCCCGGTAACTGGAGCCGCATCGACTATTCCGCCAGCCCAACCACGAGCGCAAACGGGCCGCGCACCTACTACGCCTCGCTTGAAGGCGTGGGCGTGTTCCGCTCCGACGATCAAGGCGTGGTGTGGACGCAGATTCCCAATCTGCCGCTCGTTTACACGGACTCGATATTGGTCGCCGCATCCAAACTGCCGCGCCAAGCCGTACGAGCAACCGACGCGCAAGGCTCGGACATCGTTTACGTTTTGGAAGCCTCGCAAAGCGCAAACGACAGCCGCCAGTTCAAGAGTTTGGACAGGGGTAATTCATGGATCGAAATTACCGGTTTGCCGACCGCCGTGCTGACGGACAATAACTTCACCTCCGCCCGGTACGCTTTGGACTTGCTTACCGCAACGGTTCCCGTTGTCAATACGTTGGCGACGCCTGATGCTAACGGGAACTATCCAACGCTGAAACAAGAAGCACTGTACGGCTCGGGACGCACCTTCGGCGGCGGGCGCGGCGGCGTGTTCCTCAGCCCCGAGTTTTTGTACTCTTTCGATCCGGTAACGCAAACGTCGTCGCCCACGTACTTCGATTTGGGTGTGCAGCCACCGTTTGTGGATATTTCCGAATCGCTGCTGGGAGGACTATTTAATCAGACCTCGCAAACAATACCTTCCAACTATGCGCACGTGAATCAGCATGGCAGCGCGGTCAGCCCGAACGACGACCGGCGCGTTTTGACCGTCAACGACGGTGGTGTAAACCGATTCATTTATACCAACCGCGTTACGAACCCAAATACCCTTGCGAACGGGGTTATACAGCGAACAAATCCCAATGACCCCACTTCGCGCCCTGCCTTGTATTTGGATAACACCGCAGCCAATACTGCGTGGGTTCCCGATACTACGGAAGCGATTAACAACCTTTTAGGTTTGGGCGCGTTCGATCAGGCCGACTTCATCTATTCCTCGAACACGAGTTTCGGTGTCGTCGGTAGTTTGTACCAAAACCAAGCCGTTCAAGGGCGGTTGACCTTTACCGGCGTCACGCCCACGGCTCCGGTTTTGAGCGGAGCCGCGTGGAATTTGGTGCGCCAAATACCCGTCGGCAATGGAACTGTGAACCGGGATGCAAACGGGCAGCCCATCGACGATGTGCCGACCCAGCCCAATACCAACGGCGTTCCGACCGGCAACTCGCCGGGCGTGAAATTTCTGCATACGAACTCGTCTTTGTACTTCAACCCGTTTGACATAACCGGCAACACGCAGTATGGAGCCACTGGGTTTAGCGGCTCGGCCAGTGGCGGCGATAACTGGCCCACCGGAAGGCTCTTCTGGTCGAATACGGGATTTGTAACCACTGGCAACGACATCACGCCCGACCGCTACTTCACGAACGGTCAGTTTCCTTATGATCCGCTTCCAAATGCTAACGGAGCCTCGGTCAATATTTATAACAGCAACGATCCCAACGACGCTACGACCGCGACCAACTGGCGCGGCGAACCCAAGCCGCCCATTCCGCGCTGGGCGTTCGGAACTGCGCACCAATTAAACACGCGCGGCCCCGTCGTATCGCCCAACCGGTACAACCCCGTTGCGCCAACCTCCTCACCGGCATTGCCGGTCGCTTACATCGGAACCAACCGTTTGTGGCGCTTCGATCCGCCCGGACAAGCGACGGCTCCGCTTCAGCCGGGAACCACGTCGCCCGTCCCCGGCCCGAACAAAGACCGTGGTATTTGGCGGCGGGTGGGAAACCAGCAGTTGGCATCGGGCACGGGCACGATTTCCGCCATCGCCATCAGCGAAAGCCGTGGGAACCTCGAAGGATCGGTCGCGTATGTTGGAACGACCAACGGCGAACTGTGGGTTTCCAATAACCTAACCGTGGAAAACGGTGCGACCCTTCCGCTTCCGCCGTTGACTGCGACGTGGACGCAAATCGCCGGGCCGGGTTCGGGCAACGCGACGCTTCCGTCGTCGCCGAACAACCCGATTACCTCGATCAGCATCAACTCCGTAAACGAAGTGAACTCGGCCACCTACGGTGATATTTTGGTCGGTTTGGGCGGAAGCCCCACGGTGAACGGCCCCGCTCGTGTGTATCGCGCCACCAACACGCTCGGTGTTCCACAAGGGGTGCGACCCACGTTTACGGCTCAGCGCGGGCAGGGCTTCGCATCGCTTCCCGATGTGCCGGTCAACGATATTACCCGTGACCCCGACGATCCCACGAACACCATTTTCGTGGCGACCGACGTGGGCGTGTTCACCAGCACGAACGCCGGTGCAACGTGGTCGAACGCGACCGCGCCGCTTGGTTTGCCCAACGTGCGCTGCACCAACATCAAGGTCGTGCCCCCGCTCCGAACGACGCAAATCGGAACGAACGTGAACCGCTTCCTCATGGTGTCCACCTATGGGCGCGGCGTGTTCCGCTTCGACCTCAACAACTTGTCGCTGACGGCAACCAACCCGAGTCTAACGTTCTCGCAAACGTTTTCGCGCAGCGGCAATCTGCTCGTCGTCAACTTGACGATTACCAACACCGGCGCGACCGCGCAAAACGTCCTGATTAACAGCGCGTCGCTTTTGGCGAACGGCGTGACGACGCAGGCAACCAACCCGGCGGACGGCAATCCCGTGACGGTCACCCCGATCAGTGTTGGGGCGGTCGGTTCGGGACAATCGACCACGGTTGCACTTCGCTACCCAGCAAGTGTCGGTCGGGCCGGAACGGCGGTTGTGTTCAACGTCGGCGGCGAATATACGCTGCCTCCGTTCCCGCCGGGAACTCGGCAAACGTTCAGCAACGACCCGGGCGTGCGGACGCGCCTGCCGTAGGCCGGTTTCTTAGCCACATTGCCCCCGTTTCGCTTGGAGCGGGGGCTTTTTATTGACGCGAGAAGCCACCAAAGAAAACAGAACAGGAAACGAAAACCATGCGTTTGAACAAAATATCGCCCCGATGGAGCGCCCCGCTGGTTTCGGCAAGCTTCATGTTGCTTGTCGGAACGGTCGGCATTACGTCCGGCTGCGGCAGCGGCAGCGCGGAAAAAAGAATTGACCCCACCCCGACGGCCTCGCCGACACCTACCCCTTCAGCAGGGCAAACCGACGGGATAGTGCGCGTCTTTGTCAACTGG
Source organism: uncultured Armatimonadaceae bacterium (assembly GCA_964241985.1). Classification (GTDB taxonomy): domain Bacteria; phylum Armatimonadota; class Armatimonadia; order Armatimonadales; family Armatimonadaceae; genus CAXTBP01. Next base: position 34,770 of record CAXTBP010000028.1, read on the forward strand.
CCGTCACGCACTGGCAGGCTCGCTCCTGCCCTCGCCCCTCTCGCCTCGCAAAGGGTGAACGTGGTTTTACTGGATAACGACCGCAAGGAACTGACGCGCGTTCAAGCGACACGCCCCGCCCAAACGGAAAATTCGGCGGGCGATGACGCAAGCACCAGCACGGTGATTTTTTCGCCCGTGCCTGCCGGTTCGTACTATATCGTTGCCGCCGCCTACCCCGACGGAAGCAATGTCGCGCAGGCCGCAACCGCAAGCGCAGTCCCGGTGACGGTGGCGTCCGGGCAGACACAGGAACTGGCGCTCTCGTTCGCCTCGCAAATCGCCAATTTGGCAATCAATACGCCGAACACGGGCAAAGCCACTACGCTAACCGCAGGGCAATCGGTCACGTTGACCACGACGGCGACCAATGCAGCAGGCGCTGCTATTTTGACGTCGCCGTTGCAGATTGGATTTAGTTCGTCCGACCCCGCCGTTGCTACCGTTACCGCCGCCGGTTTGGTGACTGCGGTTGCAACCGGCGGAGCCACGATCACGGTCACGGATTCCGAATCCGGTAAAACCGCGCAAACCACGGTTTTCGTGACCGATCAGCCAACCCCGCAGACGCAATAAGCGAGCGGCAAAAAAGCGCAAACAGGCCGGAAGCCATAATAACTTCCGGCCTGTTTTGTTTTTCGACGGCCCATTATTTGGCGGTATCGCCGTACACGGCGGTTTGTACGGCGCGGCGCATCACGTCAAGCGGCGGTTCGGCAATGCCCGTCCACTGCGAAAAGGCGAGCGCGCCCTGCCGCACGAGCATTTCGATGCCGTTTTGGGTTTGGCAACCGTTTTGCCCGGCGAGCAAAAGCAGTCGGGTTTCGCCGGGCTTGTAGATTAAATCCGAAACCAAAAGACCGGGCCGCAAAGCGTGGGCGGGCACGGGCGGCATTTCATCGGGCTTGGGGTGCATTCCAACGCTCGTCGTGTTGACGAGAACATCGGCGGTTTGCAAAGCGTCCGCGAGCGCGGCTTCGTCCATTGCGCAAAGCGCGACTGCGCCCTTAACGTGCGGCGCGACAAGGCCTTGCACGGCTTGGGCGCGTTCGGGCGTGCGGTTGGCGAGTGTGACGTGCGCGCCAAGTTCCGCGAGGGCGTACACAACGGCGCGGGCGGATCCGCCCGCACCCAAAACAACGGCGCGCGTGGTTGGCCCGACCGCGAGATTCGCGTGCGCGAGGGCCGCGATAAAGCCCGGCCCGTCTGTGGAATCGCCGAATAGTTTCCCGTCGCGGTTGACGACCGTGTTGACCGCGCCCAAGAGTTTGGCGCGGGGCGTCAATTCGTCCAAAAAGGGCGCGACGAGTTCCTTGAGGGGAACAGTAACGTTGACGCCCGCCATGTGGAAGGCGCGAACGCCACGCAAGGCGTCGCCGATAGTTTCCGGCGCGACGGCGAGCGGAATGTATGCCCAGTCCAAACCCAACTGCGCAAACGCGGCGTTGTGCATGGGCGGCGAGGCGGAATGGGCAACCGGATAGCCCAAAACGCCGACGATGCGCGTGGTTCCCCGAATGGGCACGACGGGAAAAGCGGGGGCGTCGGCGTGCATCACGGCGTTTCCTTCACGGGCTTGTCGCTCGTTTCAACGACCGCGATTTGATAATTGCCGATGTCGGCGGCGACATTCGCCACATCGGTGATTTCGCCTTCGGCCAGTTTGATGTGCGTGGCGTCCGCCCACGGCTGGCCCCATGTCGGTTCGAGGGCGACCCAATTATCGGCTCCCGTTTGCGCATTTTTGCCGACCCATACTTCGGGCCAAGCATGGTACAAAAACGCGCCGCCCGCGTACACCACGCCTGTGCATTGCTTGGTCGGCAAGCCGACGGAGCGGGCAAGGGTGGTAAAAAGCGTGGTGTAATCGCGGCACACGCCGCGCGGCTCGTGCAAAATATCGCGGGCCGTTCGCAGGGCGGGAATGGACGGGTCGGGCGTAATCGTTTGATGCACGTAGGCCGCGATTTTCTGCGCCGCCTTTCCGGTTTGCGTTTCGCCGCCGACGATGCGCCGGGCGAGCGGCCCGAATTCAGAATCATTTGCGGGCACGTACAGCGACGATTGCAAAAACGGGCGCAGATTTTCGGGCGTGGGCGCAGCCGACGAAAACAACGGAGCCGTCGTTTCGGGCACGGTTTGAACCGTCACGGTTACGGTCAGCGTTTGCGGCGCGGCACTGGGCGCGGCAAGCGAAGCCGTCGCGGTTTGCACGGAATCGGCGGGCGGCAGCGGGCGCGTCGCGCCGCTGAGTTGATAGGTCGCCGTGCGCAGTGCGCGCGGGTTGTTCAGACCGACGCCCGTGGGCCGAATGCTGACCAAAGCGGCCAAGTCCAGTTTGGCGGCGCGGTCGGAAGCGGGCGCGAGCGCGACGGCTTTGGGTTCGCGCCGCATCTGCATTCCAAGCAGGGTGTCCACACGGAGCAAATCGCCGGTTTGGTTTACGTACAGCGTAGACGGGCCGACCGGGTTTTTGTCCAGAATTTTGTAGGCGCGGACTGCTTGATTATTGACCGTGATGGTTTCTTCGCCCGCAACAACCGCTTCACTATCCACCAAGCGCAGCAAATCGCCCGCAAACACTTTGCCTTTGATCGTCGCCCCGACAACCGGCGTAAACGCCGCGCCCCCGTTTTGCGGATCGGCCAAAAAGACCTCGCCCGGCGCGAGCGTCAACGTCCCGGTTTTCTTTTCGCCCTGCACATCCACGACATACGAAACGCTTTTGTTTGTGTAAATCGCCGTGGTTTTGCTCGTGCGTCCGCCTGTGCGGGTGAGCGTTTCTTCGCGGAGCGGCTTGCCCGTCAGTGGTTCCGTCCACGCGATGCTGTCCACGACTTGATTTGCCGGTGCGCCTAAAATCCGCAAGTCAATGGTTGTTTTCGCGTCGGTGCGCACGGCGGGCCGGTTCGTTTGGGGCACAAACGCATGATCGTTGCGCGAAAAGTAAAACGCCCCGACTTTGGTATTTTTGAGATACACGCCGAAATAGTTCTCGCTCGCGCGTTTCGCTTTTGCCGCGCCAACTATTTTTTGAACCGGCGCGATGGGAATGGTTCGGGCGGTTTGCGCGTGAACGGCTGCGCCGCCTGTAAACAGCGCGGCGGCTGTTAGCGAAAAACGGAAAGCAAAAAAGCGACGGGAAAAGGCGCGGGACATAAAATTACCTAATTAATCATCTTGTTTGCTCGGGCCGATAAACGACCCGGCAATGGGCAGAAGCATCCTCTGGACGCGGCTCATGCAAAGCGTTTAGTAGTGCCTCAAACCCACCATTTACGGGCGTCCAGAGGACGCTTCTCCCTGCTGCCGGGTCGTTTATCGGCCCGAGCAAAAGCGTGAACCAAAACTATTTTACCGCCACACCATGCCCACGACGGCAGAGACGGCGATAATAGCGGCAATCGGGACGCGCTTGGTTGCGCCCAAACCGAAACTTACAAGCGCGATAAGCAGGCCGCGCCAAGTTAAGCTGCCGCTGCTTTGCAAAAGGTTTCCCATCACGACCACGAACACGCCGACGACGGCAAGCGAAAGTCCGCGCACGAAGCCGCTCACGAACGGATGATTTTGCACGCGCCGGTACGCTTTATCCACCAATAAAATAAGCAAGGGCGGCAAGCAAATGGCGGCAAGGGCAAGCAAGGCGGACGGAACGCCGCCGACCAAGTAGCCCAAACTGACGACCCATAAGCCGTTTGGGCCGGGCGCGACCTGCCCGACCGCGAGGCTTTCGGCGATTTGTGTGTCGCTGACCCAGCCGCGCGAAAGGGTTAAATCGCTGTGCAAACTCGGCACGTTTCCCGTGCCGCCCGTGGAAAGAAGGGAGGCTTTCAAAACCAAACCGAAAAACGAGAGCGGGTTATACGGTTCGTTCATGTGGGGCTACTCGTTTTCCTTCGGCACTTCGCGGCTCGTGTCCAGCGGATCGGGAACCGGGCGACCGAACAAATCACGCAGCCAGCGCAGGCCGCCCGACAATGCGCCGACCCCGCCCAAAATCAGCGCGACGGGCGGTTGGTACAGGGCCAAAAGCAGGCCGCTCGCAAAGGCGAGCAGCACGGCGAACACGAGCCACGGCTTGCCCTCTTGCGCGCTTTCTTTGAGCGGGGCGCGGGCCATATCGACGGCGGTTAAAAGGCCCAAGCCAACTGAGGCGGGAATGACGGCGCGGAGCGCGGCTTTAACCAAATCCGAATCGCGGATATGGGCGTACACTGCGGTTATAGCGATGGTCGCGGCGACGCTTGGGACAAGGAGGCCGATTAAGCAAAGCACGATGCCCCGGACGCCTGCGATGCGACGCCCAACCAAAATGGTGAAGCACAGCAAATTGATGCCGGGGCAGACCTGACAAATCGCCCAATCGCGCGTGAACGTGTCGTCGGAAATCCAGCCATAGCGGTCAACAATGGCGCGGCGAATGAGCGTCAAGGT
>CAXTBP010000029.1:0-39087 GCA_964241985.1 uncultured Armatimonadaceae bacterium
CGGGTGGCAGGGCGCGGCGCAGGGCGTCGCGGTCGGTAGCAAACCGTTCTAAAAAATCGCGGAGGTTGTCGCAGTCGTTCATCGTTTTTTGTGGGGCCTCTCCCCCCAGCCCCCTCCCCTCCGAGGGAAGGGGGGAGCCTGTAATCGTTACGCTGTGCAAATGCGACAGGCATCTAATTTGTCAAACCTAACGCCTTGCAAAAACTATCGGGCATTGGCTCCCCCTTCCCCTCTGGGGGAGGGGGCTGGGGGGAGAGGCCAATCTTCCTACCTTCCCCTACCCAAACCGCTCCGGTGAAAGTAAGTCCAACGCATGGGCGGGCGGTTCATCCGATACGACGGAAGCGACCAGTTTTCCCGTCACGGGCGCGAGGCTGACACCCATCATGGCGTGCCCGGTTGCCGCCGTTAGGTTTTGCCATTTTTTGAACCGCCCGATGTAGGGCAGGCCGTCGGGCGAGCAGGGACGCAAGCCCGACCAAATCGGCAGGTTTTCCAAGTCGGTGGGCGCGAAATCAGGGAAGTATTTGGGGACGGCGGCCTTGATGCCCACGACACGCGAGTGCGTGATGGTTTCGTTCAGGCCCGCCATTTCCATCGTGCCACCAAAGCGCAGGGTTCCGCCCATCGGTGTGACGGCGACGCGGGCTTCGACCAAAATGGAGCACAATTCGGGTAGTTTGCGCGGGTTCGGCAGCGTGACGCTGTAGCCTTTTCCCGGCTGCATAGGAAGGCGCAGTCCCAAGCCGCGCGCTAATCCCGGCGACCACGAACCGCCTGCAAGCACGAATTCGTCTGCGGCAATATCGCCCCGGTTCGTTTGCGCCGCCGCGATTTTACCGTTTTCCGTGCGCCAGCCGGTGACTTCGGTTTCGCCTTGGATTTTCGCGCCACCTTTTTGCAATGCGCTTATCAAGGCGGCGACAAACTTTTGCGGCGACAAGTGCGCGTCGCCGGGATAATGCACCGCGCCCGCGATGTCGAGCCGCAGGCCCGGATCCCGTTGCACGGCTTCGTTTGGCGTTAAAACGTCGGCGTCTATGCCGAGCGCGCGGGCTTGGTCTGCGGTATGGGCCTCTTCGTCCAAAGCGTGCTGCGTTTTGCACAACATCAGCAAACCGCGCTTGGTTAAATCGAAGCCGTTGCCGTCGAACGTTTGGGCGAGTTCTTCGTAAGCCTTTCGGCTGTCGTTGTTCAAGTCGCGGAGCAGCGGCGCGGCGCGGTTGACGTGGTTTGCGTTTGCGGAGCGGGCGAAAAGCAGACCCCAGTGCAGCAAATCGCGGTCAAGTCGGGGGCGAATGTAAAACGGGCTTTGCGGGTTTCGCATCATACGCAGGCCCATTGCAACCATGCCGGGCGCGGCAAGCGGAATAAAATGCGACGGCACAATCATTCCCGCGTTGCCGTGCGAGCAGCCCTCCGTCCCTTCGGCGTGGCGCTCCAAAACCGTGACTTGGTGGCCGCGCTGCAAAACGTACCACGCCGCGCACAGCCCGATAATGCCGCCACCCACGATGCATACCGATTTCTGCGACGCCATCCTTAGATGCCCCAGCAGAACGGGTCGTCGGGATTGAGCACAAGCGTCGCTTCGCCGTTCACCCACGCCCGCCCGCGAATGGTTGGAATCACGCGCCCGTCGTTATCCCACACAAACGACGCATCAAACACGCTGCCGACGATGCTTTCTTGTTTCCACGTTTGGCCCGGCTGCAATTTTCCATCGGCGGCGAGGCAGGCAATTTTCGCGCTCGTGCCCGTGCCGCACGGCGAGCGGTCGTATGCTCCGCCCGGACACAACACGAAGTTGCGGGCATTCAAGCCAATCGTCGGCGAGGCACCAACGAGTTCAATGTGGTCGATTTCCGCGCCGTTTTCGCCCGTGATGTGGTCGGCTTCCAAAACGCGCCGGATTTCCCACGCGAAGTTGGTCAGGTCGGCAACACGGTCTTTGTGTACAAACTGCCCGTGGTCGTCGCACAAAAAGAACCAGTTGCCGCCCCAAGCAATATCGCCGGTCAGTTTTAGTCCGCTTGCGAGCGTAAGCGGAACGGCTTTCTTATAGCGATACGCGGGCACATTTTGCACGGACACGCTCCCGTCGCCGTGGAGTTGGGCTGACACAATGCCGACCGGCGTTTCTATCTTGTGCGCTCCCGGCTCGATTTTGCCCAAATGCGCGAGCGTTGCGACAAGGCCAATCGTACCGTGCCCGCACATTCCCAAAACGCCGACGTTGTTGAAAAAAATAACCCCGGTGACGCACGACGCATCGGCGGGCGGAACGAGCAATGCGCCGACCAACACGTCCGATCCGCGCGGTTCACAAACCACGGCGGCCCGAAAACGGTCATGGTTCGCGGCGAAAGCGGCGCACTGTTGGGCAACGGTTTCTCCACCAAGGCGCGGCCTGCCGTCAAGCACGACGCGCGTCGGTTCGCCGCCCGTGTGCGAATCCACGATGTGCACGCGGCGCATGTCGTCGGAAGCGTTTGTCACGCCGCCGCCTGCGCGAGCGGAGCGGCGCTTATGGGCAAATCGTAAGCGGATGGGTCGGGGCGAGTTGCGATGCTCTGGTGAATAATCGCAAGAATGCCTTCGCGTTCCTGCCCGGTGAGCGGCAGGCGCGGGGCGCGGCACCGTTCGCTGCCCATGCCGCATTCGGCTTGCGCGAGCTTAATGTATTGCACCAGTTTCGGCAACGTGTCCAAATGGAGAAGCGGCATATACCAGCGGTACACGTCGCGGGCCGCTTCCCAGCGACCGGCTTGCGCCAAATCCCACAGCAAGCGGTTTTCGCGCGGGAAAGCGTTGACCAAACCCGAAATCCAGCCTTCGGCCCCGAGCATGACGGATTCCAGCACCAGATCGTCCACGCCCGCGAGCAAAACGTAGCGGTCGCCGCACAGATTTTTCAAGTCGGTGATGCGGCGCACGTTTTCCGACGATTCCTTGATGGCGACAAGGGTGGGTTCGTCGGCCAAATCAGCGAACATCGCGGGCGTAATATCAACGCCATAGGAGACGGGGTTGTTGTAGCACAAAATCGGCAAATCGGTCGCGCGGGCAACCTGCCGAAAATGATAAATGGTTTCTTCCGGCGCGGATTTGTAAATCATCGCGGGTAGCACCATAAGGCCATCGACGCCCGCGCGGGCCGCGTCTTCGCTGAAGCGGCAGGCTTTTTTCGTCGTGGTTTCCGCGACCCCGCTCAAGACGGGAACGCGCCCTGCAACGTGCGCGACCGTCGCCTTGAGAACGTCCAGTTTTTCCTGATACTCAAGCGACCCGTTTTCGCCAACGGTTCCGAGCATCACCAAGCCATGTACGCCCGCGTCCAAAAGCGCGTCCACGTGCGTCAGCGTCGCCGCCATGTCAACGGATTCATCGCCCGCGCGAAACTGCGTCGTTACGGCGGGAAACACGCCGCGCCACGAAACTGCCATAAACCAATACCGTTTCTTTCCCAGCCCGTTTTTATCTGGCCCGTGCTGTGTAAACTTATTATAAACAACAAGGCGGCGACAATCAAGTGAAACCGGTTTTATGTTTACAGATGCGCGACAGAAGCAGACCAGCCGTTTATTTTGCGCTCTTCAAACGCCTGATTTATCTTTTCCATTGCGGCATCGCTTAGGTCTGTCAAGGCTTCGGTTGTTTTAGCGCGATCTTGCCAACCACTCAACGGTATCCACATACCTAAGCAAGCCGCGCCATTTTCCTGCCAAACTCCTCCCCCACGTTCCAACAACCGTAAGATTGGTTCCCACGGGTCAGGCAGTTTAGGAAGTTGGGCGCTGTATTTCGTATTAACCCAAGTTGCCACCTTTGATTTCTTGTGACAGGCACGGCAGGCATTCGGTAGAGTGAAGTTGCTTAGACCAACTCACCGGAGCCTGCCGTGCCCAACAAAATTATATCCATTTACTGCTTTTTTGACGAACTACTCCGAGCCGTGAACCACCAAGACGATAAACAAGCCCGCGTTTCCACCGCCGAAATCATGACGGTTGCGGTGGTCGCTGCCGAGTTTTTCACCGGCAATCAGCAGGCGGCTCTGGAACTGCTGACCAGTCACGGCTACATCATGCCGCTATCTAAAAGTCGCTTTAACCGGCGTCTGCACCAAATCCCCGAAAGCTTATGGCAACTGGCTTCCCACGTTTTAGGCCAAGCTCATCAGCAGGCGAACCCCAACAACGCCTTCATCGTGGACACCTTTCCCGTACCCGTTTGCCGAAACATCCGCATCAAACGGTGCAAAATCTACCCCAACACCAAAGCGCATCGCGGTTGGTGTGCCAGCAAAAAGGAGTACGTGTACGGCCTTAAAGTCTGCATGATTGTGACTGCGTCCGGCCAGCCGGTTGAGTTTTGCCTCGTGCCGGAGGCGAGTGCCGACATCACAGCCCTGAAAAACATGGACTTGAATCTGCCAGAAGGCAGCACCTTGTTTGGCGACGGCGGCTTTTTGGATTTGGCTTTTGAGGCGGCCCTTCAAGAAGACGCAGGGATTGACCTAATCGTGCCGCGCCGCAAAAACATGGAAGAACAACTCGATGGCTGCACCGCCTACGTATGCTGTGTTGTCCGAAAGCGAGTGGAAACCACGTTTAGTCAGTTGACCGAGCGCATGGCCCGCTCCATTCATGCGGTTACCCCGCGCGGCTTTGAACTCAAAATTATGCTCACCAACCTCGCCTTCAGCATCGTTGGGTAGCAACTTGGATTATTATTCACGACAATTTGCCACTTCATGATCTGCTCGCAGATTTCTGCATGACCTAACAAATTCGGATTGGCAGAAATCGCACTATGCAGTGCGTGGCGCTCGGCGTTTGTCAAATTGAGGTCAGAGTCTATAACATTCGCCAAATCACGCCACGGATAAGATGACCAATGATTAAGGGCTTCGCACCACAATACCCTCCGCCGAAGGTGTTCCCGCATCAAAAACATACCTGAATGACCGCCCCAATTTTCCGGGTCATGTTTATTGCGCCGTAACCGTTCCACGAATTCTCGTGCGCCGTTTCGCATTTCGGCTTCTTTAGCAGGCATAGCGGCTTTATTCGCCCGCCGCCATGACGAGAGGCACGAACTCCACTTTTTGGCGCGGGGCGAGAGCGACGCGATGGGCGATGGCGTCCGGCGACAGGGCGATTTGTCCGACGGCTTCGCCCGCGTCGCCGGTCAGGTGCGTGATGCGGACGGGCACGATTTCGCCGACCAACTCGCGCGGGGCGGCGAACGATACCTTGATGTAATTCGTCGTGTGTCCCGTCGCGGTTTGATCGGAGCCGTGGCGGCCTTCGATAAGGACGGGCAGGGTTTCACCGACGTACCGGGCGGAAAAGTCATGGTTCGTTTGGTTGACGAGGGCTTGCAGTTCTCTGTGGCGGCGCACTTTTTCCTCGGCGGAAACGTCGTCGGGTAGGGTTTCGGCGTGGGTGCGCGGGCGCGGCGAATAGCGGAACACGTGGGTGCGCTGAAAGCCGACGGATCGGGCGAATTCCAATGTGTTTTTGTGCATCGCTTCGGTTTCGCCGGGGTAGCCGACGATCAAGTCCGTCGTGATGGCGACGTTTTCCACCTTTTCGCGCAACCGGGCGACCCGGCCTTTGTAAAAATCGGTCGAGTACGGGCGGCGCATCGCGGCAAGCACGGAATCGTCGCCGGACTGACATGAAAGGTGCAAATGCGGGCACAAATTCGGGTGCGAGGCGAAGGCGTCGATTACGGCGTCCGTAACCTCAATCGGCTGGACGCTGGACAAGCGAACGCGGGCGATGCCGGGCACATCGGCGACGCGCAGCAAAATCTCGGCCAAGTCCGGCCCGCCCGAGCCGGTTGCTTCGTTGTACGCGCCCACGCACACGCCGGTCACAACGATTTCCTTTGTGCCCGTGTCAGCGAGTTCCTGCGCTTCGGCAACCACGCTGCGCCAGTCGCGGGAATCCAGCACTTTGCGCGTATACGGAATGGAGCAAAAGCCGCAAAAATGCTCACAGCCGTCCTGAATTTTGAGCGTCGCCCGGGTGCGCCCGCCAAAACGCGCCATATTTGCCGTGTCCGACGCGGGCGACGACGAGTAGGCCGATGCCAACACGTCGGGGCGGAACCGCGCGACATGCCCGAACACGTCCATTTTTTCGTGGTTGGGCACAAGCAGCGTCGCGCCGTCCACGATTTCTTGTAGATCGATGGCAAGCTGGGCGTGGCAACCCGTCATCACGACAAGGGCGTCGGGGTTCGTGCGCGACGCTTTGCGGGCCAAATACCGGCTTTTCTTATCGGCGGAGGCCGTCACCGAGCACGAGTTAATCACGTACACGTCGGCGGGCGCGTCGAAATCGCCGAGCGCGAAGCCCGCGCGGGCGAAGTCTTCGGCGATTTTTTCGGTTTCGTACTGGTTGACCTTGCAGCCCAGCGTCGTTAAAGCGGCGACCGGCATCAAAAAAGCGTCCTTAAAATGGGAAATGGCTGCGTTTATTTTACGCCCAAACCAAAAAGGGAGCCAATTTCGGCAAACGAGGTAAAAATTCCTGTGAACGTGCAACAAAACGGGCGCGACGTTTGTATATTAAGGGAAAGCGATACAATAAGTACGCGGTTCTTTCGTTTTGTGTAAGCGGAAATCACGCAAGGAAAATAAACTATGTTCAGAAAATTCATCCTCAATCGCGCGGCGCAAACGGCAGTTGGCAAAGTGGCGGGCAAATACGCCGGGAAATATGTCGGGCCGGATCAAGTCCTCGACGTGAAACTGGGCTGGACGCTCCTCCGCGACCGCCGCGTGCCGCTTTCTAAAAAGGCCCTCGGCGTCTTTCTCGGCGCGGGCGCAACGGCGGCTTTGCTTGCCGCAGAAGTTCCGCTTGGCGCACTGCTCGCCCTTCTTTTGCCGGGCGCGGGCTTGGGCTTGGACGCCTTGATGGATGTTGCGGAAATCGCGGTCGGCCCCGCCTTGTTCGCCTCGCTTTTGATGCCGTATATTGCACCTAAAAACGTCGTGCAGCAAGTTCGGATGGAGCAGTATGGCAAACCGATTCCCGTCGATGTGACGCCGAAGCCGTCCGTTTCGGGCCGCTAATTTAGTTTTTAACCAAAAGCCCGCGCCTCTTTGAGAAGCGCGAGCTTTTTTGTGTCTCTTTTATTGGCGGGCGGGTACACTGTGTGCATGAGCCAAAGCCCCGCTTTTGTTGACGACGACGTTCCCCTGCCCCCGTTCCCCGATGCGGAAACCGATCCGCCGCTTGCCGATGCCGCGTTCGATTTGATTTTGCTTGACCCGACGAAAGTCATGCTGTTTCGCACGGGCGGAACGTGGGTGCGCGGCACGATCAGCGACCCGATTATCGGAGCCGCGCGGACGTTTTTGCGCGTCCAAGTCGCCCGAGCCTTTCCCCTGTTCAATCCCGACCAGTACATCGGCTTGCGCGATGACAAGGACAAAGACATCGGGATGCTGCAAAATCTGGACACGCTCGACGATAAATCCAAACAAATCGTGCATGAAGAGTTGGAGCGCCGGTATTTTCTGCCCAAAGTAACGCGCGTCCGCTTCGTTAAAGAAGAATTCGGTACGAGTACGTGGGAAGTCGATACGGACAAAGGGCCGCGCAAATTCATCGTGCAAAACCTGCGGGACTCGTCGCAGGATTTAACCTCGACGCGCCTCTTAGTCACCGACAAGGACGGCGTGCGCTACGAGTTCCCCGACACCACGACCCTCGACCCCAAAAGCCGTACGATTTTATCCAAAGTGCAGTAGCGTAACTCGTGAAAATTCAACGACTTGGTCTCATTCTGATTTTGTTTGGCTTTTTTATTTCCGGCGCGATTTGTCTTTCGGATTTACGCGACCATAACACGCACAAACCCCAACACTTTGCGATTTTTCTGTCGAACTGCGTGTTTCTCATCGGGGCGCTTGCGCGCGGGCAGCGCCGGTAGCCGACACACCTTCCCCGCGTAACCATGACCGCTTAAACGGCGTTAATCCCAGCAAGGAGTAAAAACGTATGAAATGGTTGGGCAAAAGTCGGCTTAGTTTGAAGCAAACGAAAGCGATGCACTTTCTGCTGCTCTTTGTGAGTTTTGAAGCGGTGGTTGTACGCATCTTGGGCGCGGTTATCGTAGTTATGTCTTTGGGATTTGTTGGAGTCTTGGCGCTGATTTTCAAGCGCAGCGATCCAAAAGACACCCGGGAAATGCTTTCCTTCGCGGCGATGGGAATCGGCACGATTCTTATCGGGGAAGTTATTCGCTGGGGCGTTATCAAAACGCGCTTGTGGCTTGCACGGTTGGCGCGGGAAGCCTAACGGCAAGCACTCTCTGAAAAGTTAGCGGCTTGCGGTTTCGCCAAGCGCGGCGCGGGCGGCGACGGTTTCCGCCGTGCGTTTGTTGGGGCCGTCGCCGCGCCCTAACACGTGCCCCGCTTCGGTGGCGACTTCGACGACAAAATGATGGTCGTGGCCCTCGCCCGTCGCTTCCACCAACCGGTACACGGGCAGGCCTTTTCCCTGCGATTGCAGGCGGTTTTGGAGTAAGGTTTTCGGGTCGGGCGCGGGCGGAGCGGCGACGACGGACGCCAAAATGTTGCCGAGGGTTTCGCGCAAAAAGGATTCGGTCGCGTCCGAGCCGTTGTCTAAGAATTGGGCGGCGATGAGGGCTTCAAAAGCGTCGGCGAGGAGGCCGTCGTGCGTGTGGCGTTTTTCTTTGCGCTCGCCGTGCCCGACGCGCAGTAAATCGGGCAGGCCTAGACTGCGGGCGATTTGGGCGAGCGTTTCGCGGCGAATGACTTGGACGCGGGCGCGGGTGAGCGTTGCTTCGTCGGTCGCGGGTGGCAGGGCGTCAAGCAGATAGCGGGCCACGAACGCGCCGAGCAGGGCGTCGCCCAAAAACTCCAACCGCTCGTTGCCCTGTTCAATCGTCGGGGCCGCCGACGTATGCGTGAGCGCGGCCCGCAAGCGCGGCGACGTGGGCGCGAACCCCCAGCGAACGGCAAAAACGGCAAGCGGGGTTTGCGCCGCTTGGTTCGGTTCGCTTGCGGGCGTCGGCGTGTCCGTGCCCGTTACCCTTCCAGTTTGGCGAACGCCTCGCCAATGCGTTGGAGTCCGCGCTCGATGGCGTCCATCGACGTTGCGTAGGATAAGCGGACGTAATCGGACGCGCCGAACCCACTGCCTGGCACGACCGCGACCTGCGCGGTTTGCAGCAAATAGTCGGCGACATCATCGCCGGTTTGCAGCGATTTTTCCGTTTTCGGGTCGCGCTTGCCAAGCAAACCGGACACATTGGGAAACACGTAAAACGCGCCCTGCGGGTTCACGCACGAAACGCCGGGAATGTCATTGAGGCCCGCGACAATAACGCGCCGCCGCTTGTCGAACTCGCCCACCCATTCGGCCATAAAATCCTGCGGGCCGTTCAGCGCGGCGACGGCGGCGTACTGGGCAATCGAGGTCGGGTTCGAGGTCACGGCATCTTGAATGCGGCCCATCGCGCCGATGATTTCCGTGTTGTCGGCGGCGGCATAGCCCAAACGCCAGCCCGTCATAGAATAGGCTTTCGAGAACCCGTTGACCGTTATCGTTTGTTTTTTAATCTCCGCGCCCAGCGACGCGATGGAAACGGCCCGGTTATTGTCGTAGGTTATTTTCTCGTAAATCTCGTCCGACACGACAAAAAAACCATGCTCCACGGCAAGGGCCGCAAGAGCTTCCACGGTTTCTATGGGCCACATCGCGCCCGTCGGGTTACTCGGCGAGTTCAAAACGAACACTTTGGTGCGTGGCGTAATCGCGGCCCGGATTTGCTCCACGCTCGGCACGAAATTCGTGGCGTCCGTGGTTTCGATGAGAACGGGCGTCGCGCCCGCAAGTTTCGCCTGTTCGGGATACGACACCCAAAACGGGGCGGGAATAATGACTTCGTCGCCCGGCCCGCAGATCGCTTGAAAAACGTTGTACAGCGCGTGCTTGCCCCCGCACGACACGATCACGTTCTGCGGCCCGTACGCCAAGCCATTGTCGTTTTGCAGTTTTTCGCAAATCGCTTTTTTGAGAGCCGGAATGCCCGCCGACGGCGTGTACTTGGTGTAGCCCTTGTCGAGCGCGTCTTTGGCGGCCTGCTTGATAAAGTCGGGCGTATCGAAATCCGGCTCGCCCGCCCCGAACGCGATCACATCGAGGCCGTCGGCCTTCATTTGGTTGGCTTTGGCGGTAATCGCAAGCGTCGGCGACGGCGCGCAGTTTAGCGCCCGCTCGGACAAAAGCGGCTTTTTCGCGGGCAGCACGGCAGGTAAAGCAGAAGGAGGGGCAATCGTCATAACAATTCAGTATAACGCGGCAAATCGCGCGGGGTCAATCTGTAGAGAATTGCAGCAGTTCAAGGAAATATGGCAGGTATAATCAATTCACGAAATTTCAAAAGAAAAGGGCTTCTAAACCAATGTTTGTCGAAGAGACTGGTATGACACAAGTACCTCAGCCTTTGCTCGAACAAGCGCGCGAAATGCGATTAGGCGGAGCAGAGTTCAGCGACATTCTGAAATGGTCTTTGAATAATGTTGACGACTCACAGTCCTTAATCAGTCGCGCCTTTGGTATCCCCTATTTTTCTGCGATTCCCGTAAGATATTGGCATATCTTCAATGGTTCGTACAGTGACGAGAAGATCAACGACATTCTTGAAGATTTGCTGGCGTATACCGATTTCGCCGCATTTCACCTTATTCCTCGAGCGATAATTCAAGAACTGGATGCCCATACAGAATGGCTATCGTCCTATGGTAAATCGGGCCGTCGCTTGACGACTCGTGCCTTGCCAAACGCATGGCGACGGCTCAATCTTTCCGGGCGAAATTTGTCTGGTGCGGACTTATCCGGTACACAATTCGCTCGCTGCAACTTTTCCCGCTGTGATTTATCAGGCGCGAACATACAGCAATCAGAAATAGGGCCTGCTTATTTTAGCCAAACAGATCTTTCCTACGCGACTATAGCCGAATCAAGTTTTCGGTCGTGTTATGTGGAGCAGGCAAGAATTGACTATGCTAAAATCCGACATACGAAACTCACCGACACAACGATCACAAGCTGTTCCGCCATTTTTATGTCAACCGAAGATTGCGAGTTTTCGCGCGTTCAGTTAGTAAAATCGGATTTTTCCTCTTGTCAAGTTAAGAACATTCGGATTGTAAACTCTGAAATCACCAAAACGAATTTGGCACATAGCACTGTAAGTATTACAAAGTTTGAGAAAAACAAGACAGCATCAAACGAAGGCTTGGAATTAGCAACCGTCGCTTTTGCTCGCAGATCGTAACAACTTTTATTACGCCGTCCGAACCAACGAACCACCGACCGCATAAACAGCGTTATAGCCAATTCGCTTTCCATACATTAACGCATCGGGGTGGCGAGCTTGTAGTTTTCGACCCGAAATAATTAAGTCGTCAGCAATTTCATAGTCGCCGGTTGTAATGTCAATCGACACGATTTTGCCGATGTTTTCTTCGGTTTCAAGCAATGCGCGGAGCCGGTTCTCGTAAATTTCTTGACCGCGCACTCCGATTTCTTCGCCGCTCAACGTTTGTGCTGCCATCAGGTTTTCCTTTGGTTCATTTTACCGCCCGCTTGCAACAGCAAACGGGCCGGTGTTACAATCGCGTATGCCGTCCGCGTTGGCAAATTCTTCTCCTTCCCCGACAAATCGACCCAACATAACAGGCGCAAGTGCGCTTGGAACCAGCCTGCCGCCCGTGCATTCGCAGGCTTTTGAAGGGCCGCTGGATTTGCTGCTGCATTTGGTGCGGGCCGGGCGCATGGATATTTTCGATTTGCCGATTGCGCCGCTGTGCGACCAGTATTTGGCGTATTTGCGCGCCCTCGAAAAACAGGATTTGGCGATAACCGGCGAGTTTTTGGTAATGGCGGCAACCCTGCTTGAAATCAAGTCGCGCCTGCTCTTGCCTGCCCCGCCTAATCCAGAAGCCGACGAAAACGAAACGGGCGGCGACAGCGGAGCCATTGAAGACCCGCGCGCCGAACTCGTGCGCCGCCTTTTGGAATACGGAAAGTTCCAAACGGTTGCCGAAACGTTGCGGCAGGCCGAGGGCGACCGTCGCTTGGTGTTTTTCCGTGCGCCCACGCCATACTCGGGCGCGTTCGCCGTTCCGCCACGCTTTGGCGAACTGTCGGCGGAGCAGTTACTCAAGACCCTGTCGCGGATGCTGGAGGCTGTGGGTGCGGGCGAGCGGGCCGTAACGAGCGTGCGCCGACAAAAAATCACGCTTCGTATGAAAATGCGCGAGGTCGTGGTCGCGTCGGAAAAAGCGGGCGCAAACGGTGTTTTGCTCCAAGACCTCTTGCCCGAACCGCCCATTATGGAACGCCTGCAAATTGTGCTGCTGTTTCTGGCTTTGCTCGAATTGCTTAAGACGGGCAATGTGCTGGTCGCGCAGGAAACGTTTTGCGGGGAAATCCGTGTGTTTTTTGTGCCCGAAAGCGAACGGGCGCAAATTATCGGCGCAAGTGGAGAAGGAAGCGACGCCCTTGCCTCTGCTTGACGCCACGCCTGTAGAAACCGAAACACGGTCGGCAGAAAGCGTCGCGCCGCTGGTGGAATGCTTGCTGTTCGCGTCCGGCGAGCCGCTGACGCCGCGCGAAATCGGGAAAGCCGTCGGACTGGAAAACGGGTTGCCCGGCGAACTCATTGTCCACGAGGCCGTGCGGATTTTGCGCGACCGTTTGGTTCGCGCCAGTTCCGGTTTGCACATCGTGGAAATCGCAAACGGCTACCAAATGGCGACGCGCCCGGAACACGCCCAAGTTGTCGGGAAACTGCTTACCCCGCACGCCAACCGCTTGTCTAAACCCGCCCTCGAAACCGTGACGATTGTCGCGTATCAGCAGCCGTGCACGCAGGCCGAAATCGAGGCCGTGCGCGGGGTCGCCTCCGACGGCGTTTTGAAAACCCTCGTGGAGCGCGAACTCGTCAAAGAAGCGGGCCGAAAAGCCACGCCGGGCCGCCCCATTTTGTACGAAACGACGCCCGCCTTTTTGCACTATTTCGGCCTCGCCGCGCTGTCCGACTTGCCCGTTTTGGACGAGGACGAAATTGCAAGTAATGAAGCCGAAACCCGCGAAATGGCCCATACCGCCCTTGTCGCGGCGGGCATCGAAGAACCAACGGAAACGAACCCATGAATGAATTGCCCGCCAATGTCGCCCAACAAATAACCGCCGCTATCGCCTTAATCCGCACGGTTCCCGGATATGTGGAAAAGGCGCAGGAGTTGGCCCAACTTTTAGCGGACGGCAAAATTCGCTATCACGAACCGCTTGAAGACCGCGCCCATACCGGATTGCTGGGTGGAATTACGCTTGGCAGCGAGCCGTTTTTGCCCGAAGGCACAACGCTCGGCCTCGCCGAAACACTGATCCACGAGCGGTATCATTTGCACCAAAACCCGCTCGAAAAAACCGTGTCGTTTTGGACGGGCGTAGTCACGCACAGCGACGCCATGATCCGCTACGAGCGCCCTGCCTATCAAGAAGCCCAAACCTTTTTGGAAGCCTATCGCGCCGCGCATCCGCACGACGCCGACCTCGCCGATTCCGAACTCTACGCTGTCCGCTCCACGTTTGAAACCTCCTACGGTCAGGCGCTTTCCTAAAACGCCCTACTTACGAAGTGGCGTTTTTTGGCGTGGCGGTACGGAGGGCGCGTAAAAGTGTCCGCAAGGCTTCATTGACGGCATTGGTGTCGGGAAATGCCGTCGCTACATCGGGCGCGAGTTCCACAACCACCGGCGGCGCATCTGCGAACCGGGCGGCGTACTTACCGCGCACACCGCCCTTGAAGTCATACTCGGGCAGCATATCGTCGCTTTCGTTTTTTTCATTCGCCATCTTCGTATTGCTTTCGTCCGTGCCGGGTTGCTATCCGCGCACTGATGATGCGTATTTTGTCGCCGCGATCCGCGTGTATAACCACAAGAAGCCGTCCCACGCTGGATTTTCCGATCAAAGCGAATCGTTCTTCGTCGTCCGAGTGCAGCGGATCGGAAATGGTAGACGAGAGCAGGTCGCGGAAGGCTGTCGCTGCCTCGTCAAAGGTTACGCCATGCTTGCACTGTTGCTTTGCGCCTTGTCTTCGTCCCACTCGAACACAAAAAATTGTAGCATAAACGCAAAGGCGGCGCGAACGCGCCAAAACACGTCACTTTGTTTCCGCCGCCTCGCGTTTTTGACGCGCGGTTGACGCCGTTGGTATACTGCAAATCAGGAGCGATAGGATTTTGACGACCGCCGACAATAACGGAACCAATACCTGCCGCAGGGCGCAAGCAAAAGGCATGATGGCGCGTTTGCGCGGCAACCGGCAAAACGGTTTGGGCGCTGCGGTTTTGCTCACGCTTTTTCTGTGCGCCCCATCGGTTTTGGTCGCGCCCGCCGCGCGGGCCAAGCCGTCTCGCAAAACCGCGCGCCGTGCAAAACCCGGTGCGAAAGCGCCCGCGATGCCGCACGCGGCGGTGGGCGCGGATGGGTCGTTTGTGCCGCCGACGCAAATTGCGCCCGCAGGCAAAACCTCGAAGTTGCCGCCCGATTGGCAAAGCCTCGTTTCGGCGGGGAAATTGCCCGCGTTTTACAATCCGAAGGATTTACGAAAAGCGCCGGTTTTATCGGCCCCATCGGCGGTTCTCATGGACGCCGACACGGGCCAAATTTTGTGGATGAAAAACCCGGACGAAAAGCATTTCCCGGCCTCGACGACCAAAATTATGACCGGGCTGTTGTTCGCCGAGCGCACCCAGCCAACCGACGTCATCACGTGTCTTGACCCGAAAATCACGCAGATCGAGGAATCGTCGCTGCATATCAAGCCGTGGGAAAAGTTCACCGCCAAAGACTTGCTGTACGGCTTTATCTTGCGCTCCGCCAACGACGGCGCGGTCGTTATTGCCGAGCACGTCAGCGGAACCGTGCCCAAATTCGCCGATTTGATGAACGCGCGGGCAAAAGAGTTGGGCGCGACCAACACGCATTTCGTCACGCCCAACGGTTTGCACGATCCCAACCATTACACAACCGCCCGCGATATGGCCCTCATCGCCCGCGCCGCCTTGCAAAATGAAAAGTTCGCGGAAGCCGTGCGCTTGCCGACGCGCGTTATTTCCCGCTCCAAATTGGCTACCGACATCAAAGTTTCGAGCAAAGCAAAAAAATCGTTCTACGACAAATTTCCCGGCGCGGACGGTGTGAAAACCGGCTGGACGCACAAAGCCAATCACTGTTTCGTTGGCTCAGCGACCCGCGACGGGCGGCGCTTGTTAAGCGTCGTTTTGGCGTCGAAAAACAGCGCGATTTCCGATACGACTCCGCTTTTGTCGTGGGGATTCAAGCGGTTCGGCGCGACGTTCGTCGCACGCAAAGGCGAAACGACGCCCCCGGTTTCCGTCAAAGGCGGCACGGTGTTCAATGTCGCCACCACGGCGGCAAAAAACTTGCACGCAAGCTACGACACGCTCGGTAACTTGCCCGCAAGCGTTCCGCCCGCCGCCGTCATTCGCGCCGCCGACACGCCCGCCGAAGGCGTTTCCGCCACGCCCGAACCGCCCGTCGTCGCTCCCGCCCCGGAACCGACCGCGCCCATTGCGAAAACACCAACAGATGTCTCTATCGCCAATGTACCGCCGACGGTGGAAACGCGCGTGGAAAGCGACGACGTGAGCGCGCCGATTACGAAAGGGCAGGTTGTTGGAAAGCTCGTCGCCCGCATCGGAAATGCCGACGTTGCCGAGACGCCGCTTGTCGCGGACGCCGACGTGCCCCGCTCCGCTCTCGTTGCCGCCGCGCAGTCGATGACCCCGTCCTCGGGCGGCAGCCACGTACCGCTTTGGGGATCGCTTTTCGGCGGCGCGGGCGCACTGTTTGTCGGCCTGATGGGATACCGCTACTACGCTACCGCCACGGAAAAGGCGCGCACACAAAGGAAGCGACGTATCGACGCAATACGGAGCGCAAACGGCGTTCCCCGTTCTGGCCCAAACGGTCGCTAAAAAGCGCACTCACATCAACATATTTGCTTGCTCATTTGCTCACCAAAATAGGAGCCAGTGTCGGATGCCAACAACCCTGACAATCGACGTTTCCGATGAGATAGCAACGCGCTTTCATGCGCTTCCCAAAGAGGCGATCAATCATTTCGCCACTGCCGTACTGCCGGATTGGATTGAATCCACCGAGGAAACAAACGAGCCTACTGACGATGAACCCATTGATGAAGTGTTTGTGGCGGAACTTATCGCCGCTGACGAGGAAGCCGCTCGTACAGGATATGCAGGCACTATAACGCTGGAAGAACTGCGGCAGCAAATGGAGGCGGACAGCGGGCCGGGTTTCATAGAGCGTTTGCGCGCCCGCCTTGCCGCCGAAGGATTAACGGCGGCACAAGTTATTGGCGCACCAACAGCATAAAGAAAGAGCCGCATGGTAAACGATCTGCCGGTTTATGCCGTTCGCTTGCGTCCGTTCGCGGTGCGTTCCGTAATTGCCGGCATAGTTCACACGTCGGACACGAGCGGCAAAGAAGGCAACGATGCCACCAAATACGCTGAAGGCTTTCATGCGAGGCTTCAAGAGGCTTTAGGAACGCTGGCTACGCTTCCCAAACGCTTTCCCGTCGCTACGGAGGCGGCAAAAATGGTGACCCCACCCGTGCGGGTTATGCCTTATACATACCGCGCAGGCGGCCCGGTGTGGCGCATCTTGTATCGCGTTTGCGAGACGGATGAAAACGACCCGGCTCATGTGGATGCTGTCACCATTCGGCACGGGGCGCAAAAGCCGCTGACACGAGGCCAAGGGCGCGACATCGACGCGGCAAACCGGTAGTGCGTAACGGTTTTTGCTTCGTTTACCGTGGCGCGGGCGCAGGTTTCGCGGGCCTGATACGATACCGTTATTATGCAGCAGCGACTACAAAAAGCGCTCGCGGGCGCGGGTGTCGCGTCACGGCGACACGCGGAAGAACTTATTGCACAGGGCCGCGTGTCCGTTGACGGTTTGACTGTCACGCAACCGGGCACGCTCGTGGACGACGCAACGCAGGCCATTACTGTGGACGGTCGGCCTATCGCGGCGGAAAAGCATTGGTATGTCGCCCTGCACAAACCCATTGGTTATGTGTCCACCGTTTCCGACAAGCACGCCCCGCGCAAAGTGATCGATTTGGTGCGCTTGCCGGGCAACCCGCGCTTGGTTCCCGCCGGACGCTTGGACGCCGATTCCGAAGGCCTCATTATCCTTTCCAACGACGGCGATTTCGTGTATAAAGTCACGCACCCCTCGCAAAGTTTGGGCAAAACCTACCACGCGACCGTCAAGGGCACACCGTCGGATGAGGCCATTCGCACCCTGTCCAAAGGGTTGATGCTGCCCGACGAAGACCGCGCGACCGCCCCCGCGCAGGCCCGAAAAATCGGCAAAGGCCCGGAAAGTGGCACGTTTATCGTCGAACTTGTTTTGCATGAGGGCCGCAACCGGCAGGTTCGGCGAATGCTCGATACCGTCGGGCATCCCGTTTTGCGCTTGGTTCGCGTCCGCATCGGCCCGATTTGGCTGGCGGATTTGCCCGAAGGCAACTGGCGCGAGTTGAATCCCGGCGAGATTCGCCTCATTCAAGAAGGCTACACCGGCAGCCAAACAGCAACAAAAACGGTGTCGGGCCGACCTATTCGTCCCGGAAGCAATTATACGGCGCGGCCCGCAGGCGATGGCCCGCGTCCTACCGGTTACGCACGTCCTACCGGCGGCATGGCTCGCCCCGCAGGCGAAGGTCGTTTCTCCGGTAGCGACAATCGCCCCGCAGGCGACGGTCGCCCATCGGGCGGGTCGCGCTATGCAGGCGAAGGCCGACCGCCACACCAACTTCCCCCAGCAGGCGGCTTTCGCCCTTCAGGAGGCCCATCTTCCCGTCCACCGCGTCCCGCAGGCGTCGTACGTCCCGCAGGCGACGGTCGCCCCGGCTTTAATTCCGGCAATAACGACAGCCGCCCCTACAGTCCGCGCCCGCAAGGCAATTTCGGCGACGGCCCCCGCCCGCCGCGTCCCTACCCCAACGACGCGCCCCGCGCCCCGCGCCCCGGTGGCGGAAGCGGCGGTTACGCGAACGGCCCGCGCCCGCCCCGACCCAGCGGCGATAACCGCTTTGGCAGTGGCGACGGCCCGCGCCCCGCAGGCGACGTTCGCTCCGCAGGCGATGCTCGCCCCGCAAGCCGTGGCAATAATCGCCCGTTCCGCGACTACGGCAACGGCGGGCGCGGCCCGCAGGAAAACCGCCCGTACACGCCGAACCGTCCCGCAGGCGACGGTCGCCCCGACGGCGGGAATCGCTTTTCCGGTGGTGACCGCCCTGCGGGCGACGGTCGCCCGCGTCCGCAGGGCGGCGATAACGGAAGACCGCCACACAATCGCCCGCCGCAACAGCGACCTTATAATGACCGCAGCGACCGTGGGCCGCAAAACAATCGACCGGCAGGGCGACCGTCGCCTTCGGGACGACCATATAACGGAGGCGGGCCGAAAAGGCCGCAAAATTCGCAGAACCGCCGCAATCGCCCTGCAGGCGACGGTCGCCCCGCAGGCGGTACATTTCGACCCGCAGGTAGCGGTCGCCCATCGGGCAATGATCGCCCTGCAGGTGGCGGTCGCCCCGTACAAGGATGGAAACCCAGATGAAACTCGTGATAGCCGTCGTCCACGACCGGGATCGGGGCAAGATAACCGAAAGCCTGCTCCGAGGCGGTTTTAAGTTTACCAAACTCGGCTCGACGGGCGGCTTTTTGCGTGAAGGCAACATGACGCTCCTTATCGGCGTGGACGATAAGGACGTGGACAAGGTGCTGGGCATCATCGGCGAGGCCAGCAAAACCCGCAAGCAGTTCGTCAACGTCCTTCCCCCCGACGCCGGGCCGGTCGGAACCTATATTCCCTCACCCGTCGAAGTTATGGTCGGCGGCGCCGTGACGTTCGTCGTGGACGTGGAACGCTTCGAGATTTTCTAAGTCGGCACGCCGAATAATTTATGCCGCTTTTTGACGCCAACAATCAGCCTGCGATAAACGCCGCGCCCGTGCGTGTTATTCGCGGCGATAGCCGGAGCATGGCAGATATAGACGACGCCTCCATTTCGCTGGTTGTCACGTCGCCGCCGTATTGGCAGATAAAAGATTATGGTGCGCCCGGTCAAATCGGCTGGGATCAAAGTTTGCACGAATATTTGTTTGACATGGCGCGGGTTTGGGCGGAATGTGCCCGCGTTTTGCAGCCGGGGCGCAGACTGTGCGTCAATATCGGCGACCAATTCGCCCGCGCCCTCATTTACGGACGCTATAAAATCATCCCGCTCCATGCCGAAGTTATCGCGCAGGCAAACGCCGTTGGGCTTGATTATATGGGCGCGATTATTTGGCAAAAAAAGACCACGATGAACACGTCGGGTGGCGCGACCATCATGGGGTCGTTCCCGCATCCGCCAAACGGCATCGTGGAATTGGACTACGAATACATTCTCCTATTCAAAAAGCCCGGCCCGCCCCCAAAAGTAACCCGTGAACAAAAAGCAGCGTCGGAAATGACCAAAGACGAGTGGAAAACGTTTTTTTCCGGGCACTGGAATTTTGGCGGGGCGCGACAGGTCAATCACGAAGCGATGTTTCCTGAAGAACTGCCGCGTCGCTTGATTCGTATGTTTTCCTTTGCGGGTGAAACCGTAGTTGACCCGTTTTTGGGCAGTGGCACAACCGCGAAAGTCGCCAGCGAACTGGGCCGCGCTGCCGTCGGCTACGAGATAAACCCTGACTTCGTACCGCTTATCCGTGAAAAACTGTGCGGACTTCAACTCGTCGTGTCGGAAGTCGAACCGGGAACAACCATTGCCGCGCCGCCTGCCGACTACGTGCCGCAAGCCGAGGATGCCCAGCCGCTACGTGAACCGGAAGCGTTCCGGTTCGGCAAGGACGCACGCTATAAGGTGCGCGAAATCGTCAACGAAACAACGCTGAAAATGGACACAGGCTTGTCTATTTCGCTGCTTGGTCTGACGGTTCCGACAGAACGAGCCGAGCGAACGCGCGGCTATTTGGAACGGTATTTGAAAAACAAAGCCGTTCTTTTACAATTCGATACAGCGTCCAATCCTGACGGAGACGACAACGCCACGCCCGTTCCTGCTTACGTTCAGTTGACCAATAAACTTTTCGTCAATCGCAAAATGATCGAAATGGGCCTTGCCGTCGCTGACCGCGACACGCCGCACAAGCACCGTGCCCGTTTTGTCGCCGCCGAAGATGCCGCATCTCTTGACATTGGAGGAGCGCATGGCGAAGGTTAAACTTTCCAATGCCGAAGTGCAAACGCTTTCCGGCGGCTCGCCGCAGTCGTTTCCAAAGTACGTGACTCAGATAATAAATCTTGCCAATCAGAATGCGCAGGGAACACGCCCTAAAATTGTCGGGCAGCAAACCGAACTCATTCAGCAATTTCCCGGCGAAACGCTTGCAGAGTGGCAGCAGTGGTATCAAGGAAAATATCCCGACGCCATAACCGAAGCGACAGCAAAAATCTACACGATGGTTCAGCAGTTGCAATCGGCTATCGTGCAGATTGACGAGCCGATGGTGCGCCGTTGGGTAGAAGATTTGGTGTTGGTCAAAACCTTTGTGGGCCTAAAGTTTCAGGAAGCCATTTTGGCAAAAGTCGCCCAGCAGTCTCAAACCACGTACCGCTTTTCCACAACCGAGGAAGAGGCGCAGGGAATTGACAGATATATTGGCGAACTGCCGGTTTCCATAAAGCCCGACAGTTACAAAGCGCAGGCTTTGCTTTTGCCGGAACAAATTACGGTCGGTATTATTTATTATTCCAAGAAAAGCGATGGACTCTTGTTGGAATACGATTTTTAGCCGCTATGCCTTTTTCCGATGTAATAGGTCAGCCCGCCGCTGTTGCGGCTTTGCAAACCGCGCTCAAGCGTAGGGCGGTTCCGCAGGCGTACCTGTTTGTCGGGCCGGACGGGGCGGGCAAAACTACTGCCGCGCTCGCGTTTATTCAGGCGTCCGCGTGCAAGAACCCGACGGCAGATTTCGATGCGTGTAATGTGTGCGTGAACTGCGTTCGTATCCGCGAAAACACGCACCCCGATGTCGCCCGTATTATCCCCGACGGCGAATTTACGCGGATTTGGCAGTTGTGGTCACGGCCCGGGCATCCGCCGGGCGCGCTGGAAACCCTGCCCTTTGCGCCGGTCGCGTCGCCGAAGCGGTTCTATCTGATCGAAAAGGCCGAAACGCTCAACGACGAATCCGCGAACTCGCTCTTAAAAGCCCTTGAAGAGCCACCGCCGTATGTGCAGTTTGTTTTGTGCGCGCCCGCGCCGACGTCGGTTTTGCCCACGATTTTGTCCCGCTGCCAAATGGTGCGTTTCCGGCAAGCCCCGACGGATGCGATTGCAACCGCCCTTGCCGAGCGGCGCAATTTGCCCGCAAGCGAAGCCCGCGTTTTGGCGGCTTATGCCGAAGGGCTGCCGGGCCGCGCGTTTCGCTTGGCCGACGCGCCCGATTTGCGCGACCAGCGCGACGCCTTGCTGCATCTCGCCGAGCGCATAGCGCAGTCGCCGCCGGTTGCCGCGTTCCGTTTGGCCGAGGATTTACGGAATTTGTCCAAGCCGCCCAAAGCCAAGAAAAGTGATGATGAGGCTGACGCGAGCGAGCGCACGGCGCGCGGCGATTTGAACCGCGCCCTCGACGTGCTTGCCGCATATTATTCCGATTTGCTCAAAATCAGTTTGCAGGGGCCGCACGCGCCTGTTGTCCATGCCGACCGGCACGACGCTTTAATTGCCAGTGCGAACCGCTACAAGCCCGCGCAAATCGCCGAAAACTTGGAAGCCTTGCTCCTCTTCCGCCGCCATTTGGCCCGCAACGCCAACGCCCAGCTTGCGACCGAAGTTTTGATGATGAAGTTAGTGCCGCGCGCGTAAAGCCGGGTACAAACAAACCATGTCGTCTACGCCTCGTTTTTTCGTGCCGCCCGATGCCGTTCAAGGGCAATCCATCGTCTTGCCGCCCGATGCGGCCCATCACGCCCGGTCGGTTCTGCGTTTGCAAGCGGGCGAACCACTCGTTGTCCACGACGGAAGCGGCATGGGCTATGCGTGCGTGCTGGATCCGTTCCCGCAAAGCGGCAAAACCGTAACGGCAACCGTGCAAAGCGCGGGCGCGGTGCAAACCGAACCGGTTCTGCGGGTTACCATAGCCCAAGCCCTGCCTAAAACCGCCGATAAGATGGAGCAGGTTTTGCAGCACGGAACCGAAATCGGCGCGGCCCGCTTTGTGTTTTTCCCTGCGTTTCGGTCGGTCGCACGATGGGACAGCCGCGACAAAACTGAAAAGCGACTGGACAGATGGCGGCAAATCGTGCAGGCGGCAGCAGAACAATCGGGGCGCGGCGTGTTGCCCGACGTTTCGTATCAGCCCAATCCGCAGGCCATTGTTCAGCGGCTTTTGCAGCCGTCGGCGACAACAGAAGACGCAACGCAACGCGCCGCCTTCGTGTGCCACGAAGCCGCCGAACTTCCGCTTCGCGCCGCACTTGCCGATTTGCCGGACAATTTAGGAAACTTGACCGCGCTTATCGGGCCGGAAGGCGGGTTTACGAACGAAGAAGTCGCCCTGTTTACCGATGCCGGGGCCATCAGCATTTCGCTTGGCCCGCGCGTTTTACGCACGGAAACGGCGGCGCTCGTCGCAGTTTCGCAGATTTTGTTCGCCCGCGAGGCGTGAATCCATTTATGGAAGCGCCAAAATCGCTTCACAAAAGGCGTCGGGGGGACGGTATTGGTGAACTGTAATGTAGTGATAGATCAAGTTGGGCGCGATGAAAACCGTGCTCCGGTTGTCGTAAACAAAAAAATCTACACTGCCCAAATGGTATTTTTCGCCATCCAAAATTGTGAACGTCATGGAGTGATTGGGTTCTCTGAACGTGTCGTCAACGCAAAAAGGGCATTCGTGGAAGCCGCGATACATTATCGTACTGTTTTGGTCTCTCATGCGCCTAAACAGTTTTTGCAGAAATATATCGTCTATCGCTCCTTTTTCATAGGGAAAAGCGGCATCCAACCAGCCAACGTTCAAGAACTGCGTGTCGTAACCGAAGCCATAGCGCGTTTTGAGTTTTTGCACAAAACCGGAATTTGCATACGAGTACGGTGACAGGTCGGGGTAATACATGGGTTGGTTTGTCCTTTTAGCGTGAAGTATACCCGGCGCGAAGGTGTTTATGGGGGAGCAGCCGCGCGCGTTTCAAGGTTTTCCTTACGTTTCATGGAAACGGTATACTTGGACTGTGAGTTTTTCTAATCCCGTTTCTGATGCGAACGCCGACGCGCCGATTTTGCTGGTCGTTTCCGACGATTTGATGTTGCCGTCGCGGATTCGGGAATCGGCAAAACCGCTGGGTTATGTGGTGCAAACCGTGGCGAGTGAGGCGAGCGTTTGGGAGACGGTTCGCAAAACGCCCGCGCCCCATGCTTTACTCGTCGGTTTGACGGCGCGGCGCATGGAGCCGCTTGCGTTGATTGCGGCGCTCAAAGCCGATGCGCAAACCGCACACCTGCCGATTATCGCATTCGCCGGGCATGTGGAAACCGAAAAGCACCAGGCCGCCCGCGAGGCCGGGGCCGATTTTGTGGTCGCCAACTCGTCGGTCGCGCTGCATTTGCCGCAGTTGCTCAAACGTTTTGCCCCGTCAGCACACGATGAGGAAGCAGGGGCGAAATGAGCCAAACGGCAAAAGCGGCGACAAACGAAACGGCGCGGGACGAACAAATCGAAAAGGCGCTCGCCAATCGGCAGGCCCGTATTTGGATTCGCTTTGGCGTGCGCGTTGTGATTGTCGCCATTGTGTCCGCGTTCGTGACGCAACGGGTCGCTTTTCTTGCCGCCAATCGGTCGGTAATTGATGCCATTAGCGGTGTTGTCGTTTTATGGCCGCTGTGGACGCAGTTGGGGCAGTTGTATATGGCGCGCATCGACGAAGGCAAACATCAAAGCGAGCAAAAGCAGTGGGCGGCGGCGCGGCGTATTCTGGCCCCGTTCGCGGCTCCGCCCGTATCGCGGTTGTTCGACGCCACGGGCGAAGGGACGTACTTTTTAGCCCGCGCTTTGGAACAGTTAGGGGAAACGGACAAGGCCCGCGCCCTCCACGCCCAAAACGCGCGCCCGACAGAATGGGGCGAAAAATCCGCTGAGGCATTGGAAGCGCAATCCCCTGCGCCCGTTGGAGAAACCGCGCCATGATGCCGCCCAAGCGTTCTATTATCGCGCGTTTGATTTGGTACGTCGTGTTTTCCGTCGGCTTCGGCGTTTTGGGCGGGCTTGCGGGCGCGTATCTGACCGCCCCGTTTTACTTCGGCTTCTTTTTAGGGTTCGTACTGGTCGGCCTGATTTGTTTGTTTGAGCTTGCGGTTTTTATCGAGAACTGGCGCAATAAAAAATAAGGGCCGCGAAGAGTGCGCCCGCAAGCGTTCCGAGCGTATTGACGACATCGTTGTTCATCCACGGGAAGCCCCGCGCAAGGGTCGTCGGCTGACCGCAGTGTTCACGCCGTTCGGTCAGCTTCCCGCAGGTTTGGCATTGGTACTGCGCCTGCACGGTCGCGCCGAGCAAACTGTCGAACAACGCCCCGCCGAAACCGCCAAATAACGCAGCGACAAATGCCGCGCCCCCGTTTCCGCCGAGAAAACCAACCGAGGCGACAAGGGCCGCGCCCGCAAACGCGGCGAGCGTTCCCGGCAGCGAAATTGCGCCCGATGCACCGGGCGGCGCGGGCCGTAAGTTGGTGATGAGGCGCGGCGCACCTTTTGCCAATGTGCCAATTTCCGTGGCCCACGTATCGGCGCAAGCTTCGGCGAGACTTCCCAAAAACGCGGCCCACAGCACGGCTTGAATGGTCGGGGGCGCGAACGGCAAAACGCCCGCGCACAACGCGGCGACCCCGCCGTTTGCGAAAACCTGTCCCATATCGCGCTCGCCGCCCTTTTCAAAAGCGAGCGCCGCTTTCTTCTTTTTGCCGACCCGCGACAAACCCGACGACGACACAAAAAACAGCAGGAGGGCGACCGCCCCGGGCCAACCCGCCCCGCCCGCGACAAGCGTTCCCACGATGGCGGCGGCAATCGCGCCGGACGTATTCAATGCCCGAACGCGCCGCGCCAAAAACGCGACAACGGACGCGGCGCAGGCGGAGATGATCCATTGCGTCAGCGACAAAGGAAAGGTCGTCAACGATTCGCCGCCGCTCTTTTAGTCGTCTTTGTCATCGCTTGCTCACGAAGGGCGACGCTTTGACGTACCAGCGCCACAATAAGTCGGCCCCTTTGGTGATGCCGATGCGCGTCATCGTGACCACGTCGGATTCGTCTACGCTTGGGCCGTCCGCGAGGTAGACGGGGCTTCGCGCGTCGCACAAGTCCGTGCCTTCCATAGCGGCGCGGTCGATGGCAAGCGCGCGGGTCAAGCGGCCCGGCCCCGCGCCCAGTCGCTTTTCGGTTTGCAGGTTGGTTCCTTCGGGCGGGGCCTCGCCGAAGTAGTTTTGCCACAAGCGGTCGTAGGCGTTCAGCGGTTCCACGGCGCGAATGAGGACGGCTTCCGGTACGCCCTCGGCTTGCGTGACGGCGTTGAGGCACAGATGAAGGCCGTAATTTACGTGGATATAAGCGCGACCGGGCGGGCCGAACATGGTTTGGTTGCGGGCGGTTTTGCCCCGGAAAGCGTGGCAGGCCGGATCGCCGACCGTGTACGCTTCGGTTTCCACGATACACGACGTGGCAAGGGTTCCGTCGTCGAAGCGGCGCACGAGGGTTTTGCCCAGCATTTGCCGCGCGGCTTCAACCGTCGGCAAAAGGTAAAATGCGCGCGGCAAGGGTTCGGGCGCGATTATGCTGCGGGCGTCGCTCACGCCTTGCCGCCTTTGAGGGCCGCGCGGAGCGTGGGCAAGTCGTAGGTGTTGATGACATCGCTTGCGGTTAAACCGGCCCGCCGCGCCATGAGCAAACCCCACGGCAAAAGGCCCAAGCCCGCCGGTGTGTGCGCGTCCGAATTGACGGTCAGTTTTGCGCCCATTTCTTTGGCGCGGCGGGCGTAAACGTCGTTCAAGTCCATGCGTTCGGGTGCGGCGTTGATTTCAAGGACGGTTCCGGTTTCCACGGCCCGCGCGAATACGGCTTCCATGTCGATAGCGAACGGTTCGCGCCGCCCCAAAAGCCGTCCGGTTGGGTGGCCCAAAATATCCAAGTTCGGGTTTTCCAGCGCCCGGCACACGCGCTCGGTCATCTGCGCTTCGTTTTCCTTGTGCCGGATATGGACGGAGCCGACGACGACATCAAGTTGCGCTAAAACGTCCTCGTCGCCGTCGAGCGAGCCGTCCGCCAAAATATCGACTTCCTGCCCCGTGAGAATGGTGAACGCGCCGTCGTAGTCGGCGTTGAGTTTGGCTATTTCGTCGATTTGCTTAAGCAACCGGTCACGGGATAAACCGTTGGCGACTTGCAGCGAGCGCGAATGGTCGGTGATGGCAAGGTATTGGTAGCCTCGGGCGCGGGCCGCTTCCGCCATTTCGCGCACGGTCGCCGTGCCGTCCGAATAGGTGGAATGGCAGTGGAGTTGGCCCCGAAATTCGGCCTCGGAAACGAGGGCGGGGACTTGCCCGCTGTGCTGCGCCTCCTCGATTTCGCCGCGTCCTTCACGCAGTTCGATGGGAATGAGCGGCAAACCGACGGCTTTGTATAGGTCGGCTTCACTTGCGCTTGCGCCCGCAACCTCCGCGTCGGTTTTGGCGTCGAATACGCCGTATTCGTTGATTTTCAGGCCGCGTTCTTCCGCCAGTTCTCGCAACTGCCGGTTATGCTCGCGCCCCGACGAAAAATGGTGCAAAAGCGGCACGAACTCGTTTGGTTTACCCAATCGCAGATCCACGCGCAGCCCCAAATCGGTCAAAGCCGCGACTTTATGCTCGCCCTGCTCAATCACGTCGGCGACGCCCGGCAATTGCAAAAACGCTTGGGCCGTCGCACTTGGGTCATTCGTAGCGGCGACCAAATCGAGATCGCCGACGGTATCGCGGCCCCGGCGCAAACTCCCGGCAACACTTGCGTCGGTGACTTCGGGCCGCGCTTTGAGTTCGCGCGCCAACCGTTCGGCATACGGCAAGGCGACGTACAGCGGCAATCGTTCGCGCAGCCGTCGGCTCCGCTCAATCGCCTCCAATATATTCTTTTCTTTGCTCGCCCCGAAACCCGGCACGGAGCGGATGCGCTCGGCTTTCGCCGCCGCTTCCAGTTCGGCAACACTCGTCACGCCCAGCGCGTCCCACAAGGCTTTGGCTGTTTTCGGCCCCACCCCCGAAACCGCCGCCATCTCGACCACGCCGACCGGCACGGAATTCTTAATCTGTTCGTAGAGTTTGGTCGTGCCGGTTTGCAGAAAATCGCGCGTTTTTGCGACAATCGCCTCGCCGAAGCCGGGAATATCCCTTAAAGCGCTTCGGGCCTCGATGTCGGCAAGGGGTTCCGTCAGTTCGTCGATGGTTTCCGATGCCCGGCGATACGCCTTAATTTTGAATGGGTTTTCGCCCTGAATTTCCAAAATATCGCCGATGCGCTCGAACCGCCGCGCGATTTCGTAGTTGGTCATATCGTCAAGTTTACCCCGCGCGGGTTTGGTTCTACGCTCCGCGCAATAGGGGATTTCCCCCCTACCCCGCCGAAATAGCCCGTATGATTAACCGTGTCCGTGCCTTTTTGCCCGCTTTGCCCGGCTGCTTTTCCAGCGTTATCGCGTTTATGACCGTTGTTACCAGTTTGACGACCGTGGTCGGACTGTCGCAATTAGGCAAGAAAACGCCGCCTGCGCCGCCCCCCGCGCAAGTGACGGTCAATTTTCCCGACCCCAACGACCTTGCGACCGCGCCGATCTTTGAAGGAACCTACGAACGCCCACTCGATTACTCCGACCCACTACTCGCCGAGCGGAAAATCGTGCTGTCCAGCAACCTAAATCCCGGCGCGACGCGGGCTGTCGTCAGCAAACTGCTGTATTTGAACGCCAAATCTCCCAAAAAGCCCATCAATTTGTATCTGCGCTCCAACGGAGGCAATTACAACGATGCTTTCGCCATTATCGATACGATGCGCCTCATCGACGTGCCCGTCAATGTGTGGGCGGTCGGCGGCTGCCAATCGGCGGGCACGGTCATTTTGACCAGCGCGACCGGCCTTCGTATCGCCAGCCGCAACGCGCAAATCATGGTTCACGCCGATTTGGACGTTCCCACAAGCGCGGAAAAAAACAACGAAGAAGCCATGAACCGCGAGCGCGTGGGCGCGCTGTACAAAAAGCGCGCCCATCTGCCTGACAACTGGTATCCGCTCACCGGCGGCAAAAAATACTACATCAGCGCCCAATCCGCCCATGTGTACGGCATCATCGACGAAATTCGCTAAACCGGAGCGACAGGCGGTGGAATCCTTGTAATGGCGGGGTCGGTAAAAACGTCCAACTCGTCGCGTGAGCGGGTGGAAAATTCGGATACGATGGCCCCGTTCGGCCCGGCTTGAAACCAGTGGAGCGTGTCGGGCGGGATGGTGAGCTGTTCGCCCGGCTTGAGCACGGTTTCATTCCACACGGTTAGATAGTTGCTGCGCTCGCCGTTTGGCACGACCGCCTGTAGGGCGTCGGTTTTCGGGCCGGGCAGATACACATACACTTCGCCCGCGCGGCAGCGAAAGGTTTCTTCTTTGCCCGGATCGTCACCAACGGGCGGGTGGCGGTGTTCGGGGCAGGTTTGGCCTGCGAACAACACCAAATCTTTAGCGCAAACCCGTTCCGTGTTGATGTAGGTAATAATCTCAAGCCCCCATGTCGCCAAATCTCCCAGCCCGAGATCGGCGATTTCGATGCGCGCGGCCTCATCCGATGTCAAAACGATGGAGGCGTTGGCAAACGCTTGCCGGGCTTGCGCCTGCGCGGCTTCAATTTCTTCGTGGGTCAGCATACACCCCCTACCTTACCGCAAACCGGCAAATTTCGGTGCGCGTCGTTTGCGCGTTTTGCTTCGTTTGACCGTTCCTATTGTATAATTCATGTGACAAAAGGGGATGTTTTCGCGTCAATAAGTTGGCGAAAACGGATTTTCAAGTCCAGCGGAGTACGGGCGTCTTGGTTGTAAGGCCGTCCTGCACGAAGAACCGCGCGCCGAGAAAGCGGTTTGATACACCAGTGAGTTTTGAAAACGAGACAAACGCGACGAGCGATACGAACAATTCGAGCGATATTTACGACATAACCATTATCGGGGCCGGGCCGACCGGCTTGTACGGCGCGTTTTATGCCGGGCAGCGGTCGATGAAAACTAAAATCATTGACTCCTTGCCGCAGATTGGCGGGCAGTTGTCCGCCCTGTACCCGGAAAAATACATCTACGATTCGCCGGGCTTCGCGCGGGTTTTAGCCAAAGATTTGGTCGAAGCCTTCGGCGAGCAAGCGTCCCAGCACGGCGCGACCGTGTGCCTGAACGAAAAGGTCGTGACGCTTGCGCCGCAGGGCGACGGCATCATAAAACTTGCGACCGACAAAGGCGAGCATTTGACGCGCACCGTCCTTATCGCCGCCGGTGTGGGCGCGTTTTTGCCGCGCAAAATGGATGTCGCCGGGCTGGAAGAATTGGTCGGGCGGGGCATTCAATACTTTGTCACGGATTTGACGCATTTGGTCGGAAAGCGGCTTGTTATCGTCGGCGGCGGCGATTCGGCCTTCGACTGGGCGCTCGCATTGGGCGATAAGGCTCAGTCATGCGTGCAGATTCATCGGTCGGACAAGTTCCGCGCCCATGAAGATACGGTCGCAAAAGTGATGGAGGGGCCGGTGGACGTGCGGCCTTTTTATGAACTGAAAGCCGTGCATGGCGAGGAGCATTTAGAGTCCGTGACGGTTTTCGACAACCGAACCGGCGAGGAGGAAGTCATTCCGTGCGACCATTTGCTGCTGAACATCGGCTTTTTGACGAATTTGGGGCCGATTAAAGAATGGGGCATCGAACTGGAAAAGAACGCGATCAAGGTCAATTCGACGATGCAAACGTCGCTGACGGGCGTGTATGCCGCAGGCGATATTTGCACCTATGTCGGCAAACTGAAACTGATTGCAACCGGCGCGGGCGAAGCGGGAACGGCGGCGAACTTCGCCAAAACGTACTTAGACCCTGCCGCCAAAGCCTTTCCGGGCCACTCGTCCGAAAAGTAGTAGCGATGCGGGCGCACCGTCGCGCCCATCCTTTTGTCGTCGGAGCGGTGAAAAACACGGCATAAGTATTTGGGCGCGCCCGTCGGATGCGTTTGCTGTGGATTTAACGACAACCTCGCGCGGGCGTGCAACATAACGCCCGCTCGCGTGTCCGTAGATAGTGGATGGTCGCAGAAAAGACGTTTGCACGTGCCCTAATAGGCAGAAAAATTTACGGGTTATGGAAACGACGCTCACCGAGGGCAATTTAGTACAGGAGTGCTTGGAAGGCAACGAGCCGCGCAAAAAAAGCGCGGACGCCTTTTCGGTTCCGTCCGCCCTGATGATGCCGGTAACCGCCGATATTCCCCATATCGCCCCCGCCGAACTCGAACGGTTGTCTGTGGAATACTCACAAACCCGCGACGTGCGCCTGCGCGACTGCTTGGTAATGTACCATCAGCGGCTCGTGCGCTCGATTGCGTCGCGCTTTTTGAACGCGGGCGAAGCGATTGAGGATTTGGTGCAGGTCGGCAATATCGGCCTTATCAACGCGCTCGACCGCTACAATCCCGCCCAAGGGACGCGCTTTTCCACTTACGCCACGCCGACAATTTTGGGCGAGATCAAACGGCACTTCCGCGATAAAACCTCGCCGATTAAAGTGCCGCGCTGGCTTCAGGAAATGCACCAAGCCACCCGCCGCGCCCATTTGGCCTTGACGCACGAACTGGGCCGCGCGCCAACGCCCTCGGAAATCGCCGACCGCTTGGGCGTGACCGAAGAACAAATCACCGAAGCCCTCGGCTCGAACGACGCGACCACGCCGCTGTCCCTCGACACGCACCTTGACGGATTCGGCACGCTCGATTCGGCCTCGCTGCTCGATTTCATCGGCAAAATCGATAAAACGCTGCTGGATTTCGAGTCCTTCGGCGATTTGCGTACCGCGCTGGCGACCCTAAGCGACCGCGAGCGCGAAGTGTTGACGCTGCGTTTTTTCGACGACCTAAGCCAAGCCAAAATCGCCAAGCAGATGAACCTTTCGCAGATGCACGTGTCGCGCTTGCAGCAGCGCGCCCTCAAACGCCTGCGCGAACTCTTGTCTGACGACATCAGGGCAGGCGTCGAAACGGGCGCACAGTCGGCGCGAACCGTGTCCGCGTCCCGTCGCAAATAGCGCCATTTCGCGTTATTGTCCGGGCCGTGAACGACCCGGTCAAACCACAGACGAGTCTTCCGATTTTCCCGACCTTCCCCTTGGGCAAAAGCGCACCCCTTTTGGGTAAACCGAACGCGGAAGGATTTTTCACTTGACCTTTTTTTCTCACACGGCGCGGACGGGCGTTTCGGCTGCCGCCTTGCTTGCCGGTTTTTCTCTTTTTTCTCTGGTTCAAAGCGGGCGCGTTGCCCATGCTTTGCCCCCGTCGGCGACCTCGGAAGTGCGCTCTGTTCAAGGCAGTTTTTACGAGGTCGGACAAATTCCCGTCACGGTTGCGCGGATTAACGCGCTGAAACTACCGCCCGGTTTTCATATCGCAAAATACGCCGAGATACAAAACCCGCGCATTATCGCGGTCGCGCCGGATGGAACTGCATATGTTTCGTCGCGCGATTTGGGCACGGTACGGATGCTCAAAGATACGAACGGCGATGGCGTCGCCGATATTCAAAAAACCGTTTTCGAGCACAAGCAAACCCACGGGCTTGCCATCCACAACGGCAGTATGTACATTGTGACCGTCAAGGAAGTGTTTGTCGTGCCGATTAAAGCGGACGGGACGCTGGGCGAGGCCAAACAAATCATCGGCGATTTGCCCGACGGCGGGCAGCATTTCAACCGCGTTTTATCCGTTGGCCCGGACGAAAAACTGTATATCGCGGTCGGCAGCACGACGAATGTCGCCAACGAAACCAACAAAGAAAACGCGACGATGCTGCGCTGCAATCTGGACGGCACGAACCGGCAGATTTTCGCGTCCGGCTTGCGAAATACCATAGGCTTTGGCTGGCATCCCTCTGCCAAGCGATTTTGGGGCTGGGATCAAGGCATCGACTGGTTGGGCGACGACGAGCAGGGCGAAGAGTTCAACGAGATTGTGGAAGGGCAAAAATACGGCTGGCCCTATGTGTACGGCAAAAGCGAACTGCACCCGCATCTGCGCCCGCCTATGGAAGTTGGCTTGACGAACGCCGACTGGGCCAAGCAAAGTAAAGAGCCGGAACTCTTATACACGGCCCACTCGGCGGGCATCCAGATGGCCTTTTATACGGGCGCCATGTTCCCCAAAGAGTACCAAAACGACGCTTTCATATCGCTGCGCGGGTCGTGGAACCGCAACCCACCGTCCGGCTACGAGGTCGCCCGCGTTCACTTCGACGCCAGCGGCAAAGCGACAAAAATCGAGCCGTTTCTGACGGGCTTCTTGGTCAAAGGGGCCGACCCGGCGCGCAACGGACGCGACGCGCAGTTCGCGCGCCTCGCAGGGTGCGCCGTCGCCAAAGACGGTTCGCTTTTGGTTTCTGACGATTCCAACGGGACGATTTATCGCGTTTGGTACGGGCGTGACGCCGTTATGCCGCCCATCACGCGCCGCGAAGATATTTCGCTTAATCTGCCGGAAACCAAACCGAAAACGAACGCCAAGATTACCGTCACGTCGCCCGCCTTCAAAAACAACGGCCCGATTCCCGACGAGAACACGGACTATTTCGCGGGCACGTTTCCCGGTTTGTCATGGTCGAACGCGCCTGCGGGAACCCAAGCGTTCGCGGTTATGGTGGAAGACCCGGACGCCAGTACGAAGCCGATTACCCATTTCGTCGGCGTGTTTCCGTCGTCCGTAACGCAACTCGATGCGGGCCTGCCCAAAACCGATACCCTTGCAAACGGCGGAATGCAGGGCGGCAACGCAACCGGGGCCGTGGGTTATTACGGCCCGCACCCACCCGCCGCCGATAAGCCGCACAACTACCATTTCCAAGTCTTCGCGCTGGATACGATGCCAACGCTTCCGACTGGCTTCAACCGGCAAGCCGTTTTGGATGCGATAAACGGCCACGTCTTAGCCAAAGGCGAAACGGTGGGAACCTACAAACGTACCCCCGACGTGCGCGACAAACCATAAAATCGCGCCGATTTGGGGTAAAATAGTAGCGAATGCGCCCGTCTGCGAACCACGGCGGGCGCGTTTTGCGTATCGTACCTTGTACCCTATGAAAAAAACGATCCACTCTTTTCTCGTGCGCCGCGCCACTTTTACCGTTGCCGCGCTTGCTGCCGCCGCTGCCGTTTATTTTGCCCCCGCCGCTTACGCCGCGCCCCCGTCGCAGGTCGCGTATACCGTGACTTTGAACAATCCCGGCGATACCGCGTTTCGCGTGACGGCGAAAGCCCAGGACATCACCGGGCCAAGCGTTTCGTTCGCCATTCCCGGTTGGTCGCCCGGTTGGTACGTGCTGACCCACGCCTACGAAAACATCCACAACGTTTCCGCGAGCGATGAAAACGGCGCGCCGCTAAACGTCACGCACAGCGATAATTTGACGTGGAACGTTGCAACAAATAACACGAAATCCGTTACCGTGTCCTACGATTTGGACGGGCGCGAACCGCCGAGCGACAAGGAAAACGGGCCTGCCGGATTGGAAGGAACGTACGGATTTTTTGCGCCCGCCCTATCGAAAACCAACGGTTACGTGCCCGGCCCGGCGTCCCTGATGTACGTCGTGGACGGCAAAACCGCGCCGTGCCGCGTGACCTACAATGTCCCGACCGGCTGGAAAATCGCGTCCGCCAACACGCCGACGAGTGACCCCAAAACCTTCACCGCCCCCGACTACGATATTTTGGTAGATCAACCCGCCGACTTGGGCACGTTCACGAGCATCGACCGCACGGTCGGCGGCGTTCCGGTCAGCGTGGTTCTTATCGGGGCGGGCGATCACGACACCAGCGAATGGGTGAGCGGCGTCTTCAAAATCGCGGCGGCGGGCATCAAGGCTTATGGCGGCGCGCCGTTTCCGCGCTACATTTTCCATTTTCGTTTCCCGCCATCCAGCGAAGGTATGGCAGGTTTGGAGCATTTGAACAGCACGACGATTACAACGCCGGTTCAGGTTTTGGACGACATCAACTTAGCCTATTTGTCCGTTGTGGCCCATGAATTTACGCACGCTTGGAACGTTAAGCGCGTCCGCTCGCTCGCGCTCGGCCCGTTCGATTACACCAAACCTGTGCGCGTCAAGGATTTGTGGTGGCTCGAAGGCGGAACCGAGTATTTCGCGCCGTATTTGATGGTACGTGCAGGTTTGGGCGACGCCGATTTTTGGCGCGGCTACATAGTCAAAAATATCGCCGAACTACAAAACAACCCGGCCCGGGAATCGGTGACGCTGGAAACCGCGTCACTTAAAGCGTGGGAAGGCCAGTCCGAAGGCTTCGGCGGCTTGTCGTACTACAACAAAGGGATGCTCGTCGCATTTTTGCTGGATGTCGAGATGCGTAAACGCACCAACAATCGCGTTGGCGTTTTGGATTTGCTCAAAGCCTTGTACAAACAATCGCAAACGACGGGCAAGGGCTTTGCCGAGGGTGAAATCGAGCGGCTTGCGTCCGGGCTTACGGGAAGCGATTTGACGCCGTTTTTCAACACGGCTTTGCGCTCCACCGACGAATTGCCGTTCGAGCAAATCGTGGCGGGCGCGGGCTTGAAACTCAATACGCGCGTTACGACCCTGCCGTATTTTGGCATCGAATGGGATTTCGGGTCGGGAACGGCGCGCGGTATTCGGATTGCCGGTGTTGTCGCGGGCAGCCCCGCCGATAAAGCGGGCCTCAAAGCGAACGACGTTCTGACGGGCGTCAACGACCGAACGGGAACCGACGGCTTCGGCGTGTTTTTCCAATCGGTGAAACCGGGCGACCAAGCAACCTTCACCGCGCTCCGCGACGGCGTATCGCAAAAATTCACCCTCACGGTCAGCAAGCGCGACGACAAATCGTTCCGCTTGATCCCCTATTCCGCACCCACGCCCGCGCAAACCGCGATCTTCGATTCCATCACGGGAACCAAACCATAGGGGAAACACACAGCCCCCCTGCCCCCCAATAGTGGGGGGTTCTGAAAGACGTTTCCGCGCTCCCCGAGGTTTACAGCATTGGTGGTCTTATTCAGAAACCCCCATTATTGGGGGGCAGGGGGGTCACTCCGCACAGTGCTTGCACGGACGGCGGCGGCGTGTTACGATAAATCGCGCCGCCCTCTTCTTGTTGGGCGCGTGTTTTTCTATGTATGAGTAGTCAATCCGTCACGACTTCCGCACCGTCTTCCGCTGCCCGTAACGGGGGCGCGGCGCTGGGAATCGTCGTGTTTCTCATTGGCATCGCACTTTTGGGCTATGTCTTCTATACGGCTCGCGTGCTCTTCGACACCCCGCCCCCCACGATACCCATTCCCCCACCCGCCCCGCTCACCGAGTCCGGCGCGGTCGCGTCCACGACAACCTCCGCCGCTCCGGCGGCAACCGCCGTTGTCGGACAGGCGCTCATCGGTTTCTTTCAGCGGCTTTTCGTGCTGCTTCTTATGTGCATTGCCGGGTCGGTTATCGCATCGCGCGGTATCGAACTGTTTTTCAAAGCCCTCGCCGCAGGTT
The DNA here is from genome assembly GCA_964241985.1 of uncultured Armatimonadaceae bacterium. Classification (GTDB taxonomy): domain Bacteria; phylum Armatimonadota; class Armatimonadia; order Armatimonadales; family Armatimonadaceae; genus CAXTBP01. Next base: position 36,002 of record CAXTBP010000029.1, read on the forward strand.
CCGCCACCATTGCCCCGGCCACTACCAACGCAGAATAAGCCCGCTACGCTTGCATCGTTTGATTAGTGACGGCGCGGCTGCCTTCGGGCGTTTGGTCTTCGGCGGCAAGCAGCAGCGGGTCGTGCCCTTCCACAACCACGGTATCGCCGGGATACAGTTTGCGCCCGCGTCGGTTTTCATGTTCGTTGTTTACCGTAATCGACGTTTCGGTCAAAAACAGTTTCACGTCGCCACCCGACCCGACGATGCCCGCGTATTTGAGCAGTTGGCCCAGCGTAATAAACGGGCCGCGCAAAGCGATTATTTCCATAATTAAATTCAACCACTAAGAGGCAGAGGATTCAAACCACCAAGACGTCAAGGACACCAAGGTAAGAAAAGATTAAGCAGAAACAAAGAGGCAAAGAAAAAGCCTATGCCGTTCTTTTTAACTTTGTCTTCTCCTCTTATCTTGGTGTCCTTGGCGTCTTGGTGGTTAGATTTCTTCTTCCCTACAAAACCGACGCCAGCCGTTCCCGGCTCGCTGCGTCCAAAAGCGTGCGGTCGGGGATTTCAAAGCGATTGCCGTCCACGTCAATAAGCAAAATATGCGTGTCCGACAGCCAAATGCACGATTCCGTAAGCGACTGCATCACGAAATCGCGCTCGCCCCGGCTGGTGACGACATTCCAATAGGTCGCGCCGAACTCGGTTTTGACGCCGGATACGCTTTCGATTTTCGCGGTTAAATAACGGCGCGCGAGTTCCGCCTCGGCGACGGGCTGCGCTTCAGTTGTCAAGTCGCTCAAATGCGGCACGAGCGCGATTTCTTCGCCTTTGCCATCCTGAAACGCCAAAAAGTGCTTAGGCTGCGACAGGGGCGCAGCCTGATACAAGCGCACGACGAGAAAAGAATAATTGTCGGCGACCGTTAGCCGAAGTGTGCCCTGTGGATGCTCGAACAAAAATAAATCGTGCGGGTTTGTGATTGGGTCGCGCTCGCGTATCTGCGTTTGTTCTGCTGTTTCCATTTTTATTCGCCTTCCTCGCTTGTTGCGCCGCTTTCGCCGCCGTCTTCATCCTGCGCCAGCCCCGCGCCAATCGCCCGCGACGTTTGCGACTGGGTTTCCACCAGTTTGTAAAACTCGCCTTTTTTCGCCATGAGTTCGGCGTGGGTTCCCATTTCGGCGATTTGGCCTTTTTCGAGTACGACCAAGCGGTCGGCGTTGCGGAGCGTGGACAAACGGTGCGCGATGGCAAACGTCGTTCGACCGGCAACCAAATTCCCAATCGCCTGCTGGATTTTCTTTTCGGTTTCGACATCCACACTGCTCGTCGCCTCGTCCAAAATGAGGATGCGCGGATTGTGCAAAATGGCGCGGGCGATACTGACGCGCTGTTTTTCGCCGCCCGACAACTTGCCGCCTTTTTCCCCGACCTGCGTATCGTAGCCGTCGGGCTTGGCGACAATGAAATCATGGGCGCAGGCAGCCCGCGCGGCTGTCATCACTTCTTCCAAACTCGCGTTCGGCTTGCCGTATGCGATGTTTTCGGCAATCGTACCCGCGAACAAAAACGGCTCCTGCAAAACAATCCCGATGTGCCGCCGCAAATCTTGCAAGCTCAAATCCTTGATGTCGTGCCCGTCTATTTTGAGCGTTCCCGCGTCGGCTTCGTAGAAGCGACACAGCAGGTTGATGGTCGTGGATTTGCCCGCGCCTGATTTGCCGACCAAGCCGATCATTTCGCCCGCTTTGATGTCAAGGTCGATGCCTTTCAAAACCGGGTTGGATTTGTCGTAGCCGAAGCGGACGTTCTCAAACTGAACGTCGCCCTTCATATCGGGCAGTGTCACGGCGTCGGGGGCGTCGTAGCGTTCGGGCTGCGCGTCGATGACCTCAAACACACGCTCGGCCCCGGCCATCGCTTTGCTAAACCATTGGTTGACCTGTCCGAACCATTGTAGCGGCCCGTAGACCTGCCACAGCAGGATTTGGAAGGCCAGCAGCGTCCCGAACTTCATGTCGCCGGACAGCACCAAATAGCCGCCGTATGTCCAGTTGATCAGCGGCCCCCAGCCCGTAATGAAAATCATCACGGCCTCGAACGAGTACCACTTGCGATCTACCGCAATACCCGCCTCGGCGAGTTCGTCATTGCGCTTGGCGAACTTTTTCCACTCGCCCGATTCCTGCGCGAACGCTTTGACGACGCGAATTCCGTGCATACTCTCGTTCAAGTGCGTATGAAACCGGCCCCATTTTTGCCCGACTTTGTGGAACAGCACGCTCATCGGCTTCCACAACCTTGCCCCGGCGAACGCGACAATCGGCACGGGCAGCAGTATGGCAAGGGCCAACTTCCACGACAAAATCAAGCCGAAAACCAATGCGCCGACGAGCGTCGCCGTGCCCGTAATCAAATAGGGCAAGCCGTCAACGAGGAAGCCCCAAATGCGGTCGGTATCCTGCGTAACGCGCGAGGTTATCGCGCCGATCTGCTTCTTGTCATAGAACGCGAGCTGCAAATGTTCCAGCGCCCGGTAGGTGTCGGCCCGCAAATCTTTGGAAATGTTGGCGGACAAAAACGCGACGTTCGCGCCTTTGAGCCAGTGGCACAGCGCGCCCACAAAGTTCGCGACCAAAAGACCGCCGACCAGCATAAGCAGAATCGGCATTCCCGTTTGGACGGTCATCTTCGTTTCGCCATTCAGCACTTGGTCGGTGATGGCTTTGGTCAAATACGGCATCAAGAACGTCGCCGACGCTGCGGTCACGAGGGCCGACGCGACGACCCAAAAGGCCTGCGAACGGTACGGCTGCAAATAGTTCATGATCCGCATGAAGACCGCGCCGCGTTTGACGCAGGCCGGACACTTGCCGTCTTTTTCGGGCAGCAAGCGTCCGCAATTCGCGCACCGGGTTTGTTCGTGGGCAAGTTTAATGGAAAGCGGTTCGCCCTTCGCCAACTGCTCGATGCCGCGCGCCATTTCCGAAAACCGGGCCGCGACCGAGGCGGAAAATTCGGCAACCGGCAACACACCTGAGGTCGTCGTCAGTTCCAGCCGCGCCCCCCCGACCAAAGATTCCGTGCGCGCGGACGTAATA